>CAZIQD010000020.1:5166-6634 GCA_964541715.1 uncultured Gammaproteobacteria bacterium | reverse complement strand
CATGCGAATACCGCGAATTAATTCGTGGCATACGTATTAATTCGTAGTATACGCATTATCTCCTATTAGACCCCCATCGCCTTCACTACCTTCTTCACACACCAGAAGTAGAGACGGGAGACGGGATTGGCGATTTTGAGCAAGATTGGGTTATTGATATGTTGATTGGTGATTTCCGCAGAAAAGGTTTCCAAGATCTGCGCGTCGGTGCGCACACGAAACTTCTTTTTTGCCGCTCGATGCTGCGCAATACGGTGCCAGCTTGAAGGTTTGCAGAAATATGGATACACCTTGAGCTTTTGTTTCCAAAACCCCGAGGCGAAAGAAAAAGCAAGCGTTCCCAATTCAAATGCCAGAAGCATCGGCGCAATCAAAAGTAATGTCACGAGGCGTAGATTTTCATACAGCACGATATACCGATTGCGCTCCATGTAGTAGTACTTCTGCATTGATTTTGAAAACTCATACTTGTGGTATACCACCGAATCATACGCAAGTACGTTATCATATCCCGCCATCTGAATCTTCCAGCCCAAATCAAGATCTTCGTGGTACATGAAAAAGTGCGTATCAAACAAGCCGACGTTTTTAACAACCTCAAGATTCAAGAGCACCGCTGCGCCGCTACCATACGCGATGGTGCGACCATTCAGTTCTTCACGTTGATAGTGCTGCAGCGGATCATACCCACCCAGTGAAAATCCAAAACCGAGGTAATGAATGGCATTGCCGATTGAGTTAATCGTTCCCTTCTCCTGATGCAGCAACAGCAGCGACTGCACCGCACCAATCCCCTCGCGCGACTCCATCATGGCAACCGCCGTATTCAAAAAGTCAGGCTGCACCTCCGTATCATGGTTGAGCAGGTACACATAATCAAACCCTTCGGCGATACAGCGCTCAACCAAACGATTATTCCCTTCCGCAAACCCAAGGTTATCTTCGTTGCGCACCACAACACCATTGCGCAGGTGCTGCTCAATATATTCAGGCGATCCATCGTCTGAGAGATTATCTCCCACAAAAATCGTGTACGCCTCCGCAGGATAGGTCATCGCATTCAGCGAGCGCACCAAATCCTCCGCATATCCGAGACGCAGTGAATTCCAGTTGATAATAATAATGCCAACCTTCTTCATTACTCAACTATTTTCTCAATCTGCGACCAATTCACCAAAATCTTGTGCGCCTGTGTGTACTCAATTGTTTTTTCAAGTCCCTTGTCCAAAATGACTACCGGGAACCAGTCAATTTCACTTTTTGCCTTGGTAATATCCGGTAAGCCGAGCTGTCGCATGAAACTTAAATTACCCGCATACTCAATCTTTGATGATGAGTGCGTCATGGTAATGATTTTCTGCGCGACATCCGTCAAATTATGGCTGAGTGGGCTACCGATATTAAACGGTCCTGCTGCTGTGGTTGCCATGACCTTGTGAATAGCGCTGATCACATCATCCACATACAC
>CAZIQD010000020.1:1489-5066 GCA_964541715.1 uncultured Gammaproteobacteria bacterium | reverse complement strand
TTCAATGCGTTAATCGTTCCCTGCGTGTTGGTCACTGCCGTGTCAACGATAAATTGCTTGAAGTTTTTGGGGCTGGTAGGAACGGCAAGATTATAAATTTCCTGGATGCCATGGAACTTGATATCAAACTTCTTCACCTCATCATACTGCTCCAGATCAACTAACTGATTAAGGTCAGCTTTGATAAACTCAAAATTAGGTAACGACAATAAGTGCTCAATATTTTTTGAGTCCCCTGAGATGAAATTATCAACACAGATAACATTAGATGTCTTGACCAAGTCATCACACAAATGCGAGCCGATAAACCCGGCGCCACCAAGAACTAAGACATTTTTTCTTTCCTGAGCCATACAATACTAATTGATACGAATTATACAAATATACGAATGGATACGAATTATGCAAATTATACTAATGGATACGAATTATGCGTTGGGTGATTTTGACGAAAACCTTCTTCAATGCGCACGATACGTCGTGGCTTCAGGGATTCTTCACGGAAATTCACTAATAACGCAAGATCACTCTGTGTCTCTTGTAAATATCGCTGCGTCTGCACAAAATCCTGCCTCACCAAAAACCGCTTTGCCTTGAGCTCCAGAATTATTTTATCTTCAATGAAGAAATCCAAGCGATTACCTTGATCGCCAATCGAAAGTTCTCGTTGATACATAATCTTTTCAAGCTCCAGTAGCCTTTCAAGACAATCACCATACTGCTTTTCTTTTGCAAAACGGCCAAGTTCGTTATGGACGCTATACAAAATACCTACTATCCGAAATGATAATTCCGGGTAAATTAAATGTTTACTGCTCATCCCCCCCCTTATGAGTTAATTAGTATTCATTCGTATATTAGTATGTAAAAATTCGTATATTCGTATTATACCCTACTTCTCTTTAAATGCCCAATACTTCTGGGCGAGGAAGTTCCAGGAGGTGAAGACTATTGCTCCGCAAATCTTAGCATAAATATCAAAGACGCCCAGCTGGAGCACGAGGTAAAACGTGCCATTACCCAGCACAAACCCGATGCCCTGCACCGCGACAAATTTCAACATCTGCCGGCCATGATCTGCCACATGATTACGAAACGTAAACCGCTTATTGGCAAAAAAACTAAAGCTCATCGCCACGAGCATTGCCAGCGCGTTTGCCAACAACTCGAATATGAAGAAGGCGCGCGTCAACAGCAGGTACAACGAAAAATCAATCGCCGTGTTCACCACGCCGACCATGCCAAATTTAATCAATTGCCGCATCCCCCTCCGCGGAATCACGCGATGCGTCAGTGTTTGCAAATTATTCATAGTGGATATTCATACAAATACCACAAATTAACAATGCGAATACCGCAAATTAATTCGTGGTATTCGCATATTTCATTCGCGGCATTCGAATTACTATTCTAACCCCTTATCCTGATTAATCGTACGTGAGGCAAACAATTGCGTCACGACATCAAACTGCGAGGCATCCGTAATATCAGAGCCCGTACTATAATTGATAAAAAACGAATCCGGTAAGTCACGCACATCTGTCACCCAGTCGGCACCATACAGCTGCTTGGCGATTGACTCGGTGCTCACCCAGTGAAACACCCCCCCTTTGCCAACCGCGTATACATGCGGCACGCTCTGAATTTTCACGAGTCGGCGTCCCGGTCGGTAGGTGACAATCCCTGACAACGGGTAGAGATTAAGCTCCTCCTGCGAAACAGTTGCAACGCCGGAAAAATCAACATACCACGAATAGTATGTCTGCACATCCGGGAAGACATAGCGCTTACCGTCCGACGTGATGTAGTACACCGAATCAGTCGCCTCAGTCGTCAACAGTCGCCCCTGATACACATCATCGCCGGGTGCCGGCACATTGGGTTCAGGCGCGTTTGCCGCCTCAAGCAAACGAAATGCTTCTTGAATATTCAAGGCTCCTGCGCCGATTCCACCAAGATACGCCTGATTCACATTATTCACATTCAACGCACTCTCCAATAGCAGGTCGTACAGCTGCGAGACGGGCTCGTCAGGATAGGTACTACGCAACAGCGCCAATGCACCAGCAACCATCGGCGCCGCCAATGAGGTGCCACGATAGCCGTCATTATAGTACAGGCGCTGATTAATCTCAGGAGCATATACTTCGAGCCCGAAGATACTATTACCTGGCGCAATGAGATCCACGCAATTACCATAATTAGCAAAGTCAGCAAGCGCGTACGTGCTCCGATGCGCCGACACGCCCAAGGCGATGTCATTACCGCCCGATCCCACACTACAGACCGGGTAGCGCGGTGTCACGGTCAGATCAAGCTGCTCACCGCTCTCCGCATTACCCGCAGCAATCACCACAGCGACATCCTGCGAGTAGGCATACTCAATCGCCGCCTCAAGCGCCGGATCATTAAAAGTTCCCACAAACGACATATTGATAATATCCGCGCCATTTTCTACCGCATACAAAATCGCATCCACCACCATACCCGAATCACCAAATCCCCCGCTATCAAGCGTACGCAGTGGCATAATCTTTGCGCGTGGCGCGATACCCGCGATACCAAAGGCATTATTCAGTTCTGCCGCAATAATACCGGCAATCAACGTACCGTGATGAAACGCGTCTTCATGACAGGTCTGATTTGCAAAACACGCAACCGTTGCGCTTGGATTGGGATCGTTATCATTATCCACAAAATCCCATCCCTGGACATCATCGACAAACCCATTACGATCATCATCAACGCCATTCCCGGCGATCTCCTTGGGGTTTTTCCAAATGCGGTTTATCAAGTCCGGATGATCCGTATCAACACCCGAGTCGATAATCGCCACGACAACTCCCTGACCTTGTGATTTATCCCACACATTCCGCAAAAACAGTGAGTCCACGTACCATTGCCGCCCTACATACGGGTCATTAGGCGCCACGATCGCCAACGCAAAACCACCCGGGAGCGTTGTTCCCAGGATTACAGTTAGCATCAGTGTGGCGAGTAATCGGCGCATGTCTCTCGTCTTATCGTTGCGTCTCAAAGGTCGGTAGTCGGTCCCCCGGACGTTCATTAGGGTCAGAACTGGGGATGGCCAACCAGGCAATAATGACCAGGACGATACCGCCCAAAACAAACAAAATTAACCACCCTTTTGGATCAATGTCCATAGCCGTAACGTTATGAGTATAGGGTAAGTATAGCATATATGGTTCATGAGGGGAAAAGGCAAAGGGTAAGGTTAAAGATTAAAGGTTAGAAGGTAAAAGGTTAGAAGGTAAAGGGTTAGAAGATTAGAAGATGAAAGGGGTAAACTGATAATCTCAGCCGTCATCCTGAGCCCTGTGGGCGAGGGAACTTCGGCTGAGACCGAATACACTCAACCAAAAACACCGCCCTCCACAGACGGTGCTCGTTATATCTTGGATGCCTTGGGAAATGGTCGTAGGCTATGCACACGCTGTGCGTCCTGATCATCAATTCCCTTCCGCCGATGAATCGTTGTGACCAACTCACCCAGCGCCTCGTCCTCCCGACGCGTCAACATCACCAGCTCACCCTTCATATCCGCCATCTTGTCATC
>CAZIQD010000020.1:0-1389 GCA_964541715.1 uncultured Gammaproteobacteria bacterium | reverse complement strand
CTCACCCTTCATATCCGCCATCTTGTCATCGAGATAATCTTTCGTGACCATGGTTGCTTCAACACGCGTCAATCGACCATCAACCGCCTCAAACTGCTTCTGCATATCTCCTCGCAAATCATCAAATTGCCCTTGCACATATTGCGCAAAGTCTAAAACAACCTTGGTGAGATCATCAATTTTTTTGTTCGTGTCTTCCATACCCACATCATACATGGACACCCTACCCTTCGCAAGATGGTGTGGATAAAGTACTGTCAGAAAATAATGACAAAGGGTAAGGTTAGAAGATTAAGGTTAAAGGTTAAAAGGAGAAAGGGGTGAAAGGCTTCTCCGTCATCCTGAATGATTGAGTGAGCTGAGCATGCGAGTCACGTCGAGCATGCGGTGCGAAACGAAAGCATGAGGGATCTGGAGAAGACTTACTTCCATTATCAACCCAAAGATCCCCCTCCGGCTCCTCAAGAGCCGGAAACTTCCCCGGCGCCTGAGGTGCCGGAGGTCTCGAAGAGCCGAAACAAAAAGACCCCCGAAGGGGTCTTTTTGCGTACTGAGTACTTTTTCCTAAAGAGCCTGTCCTGATACCTTGCGGTATGAGGTCAGAAACTAGTTAGAAAGAGTTGCACCAGATACTGAGAGGTACGGCAACAACGCGTTAGTAACTGTAGTAGTTACATTACCGTCAGTTGAAGTGTACGCAAAGTCACCAGAAGCCAAGTCGTCGATAGACAACTGGAGGTACTGGTCAGCAGCAGCAAGAGCAACGTCAGCAGTTACAACCAAAGTGATTGAACCGGTGAACGCTGCGCCGTTAACAAGAGCGTTAAGGGCAGCTGCATTCCAGACACAAGTGTCTCCGTCAGCAGCACAAGTACCACTACTATTAGCAGCAGTGCTTGCAGGAGATCCTTCAACGTAGACCTTAACATCAGATAACGTTGTAGCAGCTGCGGCCGCAACAGTCAATGTGAGTGCGTTCAAATCAGCCTCAACATTGGTGTTGTCGGTCTTCTTGCGGTTTGCACCAGCATCAGCGGTAATAGTGAACTTACCAACGACACGGTCGTTACCACCAGTCAACGTACCATCAGACATCGCATTCTGGATAGCAGTTACCTTCGCAGCAAGGACAGTCGTCATCTTAGATGCATCGACGTCGTCGAATTCACCAAGAAGCGCGACACCATCATTACCAACGCCGCTGTTTGCGACAAGGGTAATAGCCTCTGCGGTGTTAACACCTTCAGCTTCTACGTTAGAGATAACGTACTCAATAACTACGCCATCAGTAGCAGTAGAGGTAGCGTCTCCGTTCACGTTAATACCCTTAGTCTGTACAGCAAGCCACAATGAAGTAGCCTTATCTGCCTCAAACACGAGGTTCACGTT
>CAZIQD010000019.1:14278-15713 GCA_964541715.1 uncultured Gammaproteobacteria bacterium | reverse complement strand
ACTCAGCATCGGCGTCACAGGTGACATCAAAGCGCAGCTCATTACTTTCCTGTGCGCCCACACGCACCGCGACTGGCCCGGTAATCGATCCTGTCGGCACAGTCACCGTAATCGCTTGATCTGACCACGAGCCAAATTCGCTACTTGCCGCGGTGATGAGACGATCATCGTTCAGTCTGTTTTTGTCATTTTTGAAAATAACGGTGTCAGCCGATGAACCAAACCGAAGACCAAGTAACTGGATACTCGTTCCTGACTTCCCTTGACTTGGGATGAGACAAATCAATCCCGGACCTGCCTCGCCAGTAAGTTCCGTGAAAACGTCCTTGCGCTCACCAAGATACTGATTGAAACTATCCTGCTCGCGCGTATCTTTGTCAGTTGAATTTACCGTCGTGCCGTCAATTGCTGTTGTCTGCACGATAACGTACCACTCACCTGCATCGTCTGTCGCCAATCCTTCTGGCACCGAGACAACGATCTGATTATTCGTCCATGTTGAGTCAGCGCCACATTGCAAAATAGTTGCCTCAAAACATCCGTCCGTCGTGTCACACGCGGCAAGGACACCCTGCACCTCAGCTTCGGTGCGCGGGAAGTTGGCCGCCTGCTCAATCAAAGCGCGTGTGGCAAAGAAAACGCGTCCGCCGTTGTCGGTAAACTTACCACCGCGAATCGTGAGCACTGCTCCAGGAACATCACTCTGCTTGGAAATTGAACAGATGTATGGAGAGAGATCAAAAGCGTCAGGATCACCACATCCTGCTAATAAATCTTGTGTGTGCGGACTCACGCCAGGACCACCCGGGCCACCTGGTCCACCGGGACCACCCGGGCCACCTGGTCCGACACCAGTACCTGTCAACAAAACGTTAAAGACTAGCGCCGTGATGGCGTATGACGTTAAAATAATTCCCAAGCCGATACCGGCATTCACCATGAGCTTGCGCGCTTGCTCAACCTTAGAAGCATCGCCGCCTGCGGTCATGTATTGAAATCCTCCGTACAACACGATCACGAGCGCAACCATTCCCAGTAGTCCCAATGCGACGTTAATGATGGATGCGATGGTGTCTCGCAAGTCCGTCGTGCCCAATCCGATGTTTTGTGCAGGATCAAGTCCGATATCAAGCTGCGCCTGCCCAATCTGCGTAAACAAAATGACGAATAAGCCAACGCTTATCCCCACATACAGCGCGAATTGTACTATCCTCTGTATCATTAATCCCAGGGATTTTAGAGCTGCGCACATCATGATCTGCGCATGTCCTAAACCCCCTTTTTGTACCTACAGTATACCGTATTTTACCTAAGAATACTAAAACAAGCCTGTGTAAAACTACAGGCTTGTCTGAATGATGTCGAATGGTTGATCGTTGGGTAGCTGTATCACGCCACCGGGATGCACAAATTGCATCGTTACCTTGTCAAAAAA
>CAZIQD010000019.1:0-14178 GCA_964541715.1 uncultured Gammaproteobacteria bacterium | reverse complement strand
GTAGCTGTATCACGCCACCGGGATGCACAAATTGCATCGTTACCTTGTCAAAAAATTCTTCGTTCAGATCCACGACCGGTGCGATTCTGAACTCATAGAAGCTTGATTCTCCGCTTGCCACCTGTCCGATTTCGTGGATGAAGCGATCGCGTGACGCAGCGCTGAGTAACGTATCCCACTGAAGTGTTGCCGTGTAGTTACCCTGCCCGCGATGCGTTACTTGTGACGCATATTCAGCCGGAATCAGCGCGCCCGAGGTATTGGCAACCGGTCCGTAATCAAAGGCAACCGTACCACCCTCAACCAGTATCACCGATGCACCTGGAGCATGGTCAATTTGCGGTTGTGTTGTCGAGCCGATACCAACGATATTGAGGAGACGTCGATTCACGGCATCAACGCCACTATACGTCACCTCATCGTCATTAATCGCAATGAGTATCGCCTCGCCAGCCCCGGGAACTGGGAACTGGGCAACTGATTCAACTTCCAGTGTCGTTGAATTTTCATTGATCGGCGTGCGCAAGGTTGTGGCGACGCGATCAAACTGCAGTGCGCCAATGAGGTTATATTGATTAGTTGACTGATTGTGATAAATCGCGAAGCTCATCGTATTAGGACGAACCATCGCTGACATAAACGAAAAGTCATCACTCACCGATCCATTTGCGTTAAAAATATCGGACACCGGCCGCGTCCACGAGAACGTCGTCACCGGCGTGAGCTGATTTCGCCCATCGCGCACATAGCTCAAGTTAAAGCTTCCGTTGACCGACAAGTCAGAGTCGGTTAAATCGCAGCTTGGGAAAACGCCGCGCCAATCCGTCACGGTAAAGGTGCCGCCATTTGACTCGCAGAGTGGTTGATTGTTGTCGTACTGCGGTAGCGTACACGTCCCTACCGGCGAGTAGACACCCTCCACGCCCACGCCCGTACGTACGCAGCCTGGACCAGCACTTGGGATGTAGCAGTTCTGGAAGACATCCTTAATACCCGATCCATATTCGATGCCGTATGTGCCAAATTCGACAAACTGACCATGCGCCGTACGCACCGAGGTGTAGCTTAAGTTGAAATTCTCTTCATTGATCGTGTTGCGTGAAAGCGGCGTGTACCAAGTGAAATCACTTCCATTGGTAACCGCACGCGCCTGATCCACGTCAATGTGCTTAGGCTGCTCGCATACTTCTTGGATTGCCTGCTGCGGCGTCAATCCTGCCAACTCAGGACGAGCAAGATTACACGTAGTCGGTAAGTAGGTATAGCATGCGATGCGTTCCGCCGTCGCGTTCACGCAGTATCCTTTGGTCGGTGAGCAAGTCTCACCCGCATTACACTGGTCATTCGAAGTACATGAACAAAATCCATTACCATAGTTTGAGTCGGGCTTAATCGAGGTCGCTGAGAGTAGCTTGTCAAAATTTGCCGCTATGTCTAACGTCGGATCAACCTCTTCCTGTCCCGCAAGTGGTACATAATCCGTAATTTGTGGTGGAATCAGATCTATCGTATTGTTGGTATAAAACTGCCAGAGATAGTCATCACTTGTCGTGGCAACATCAGGGAAATTCGGACTAAATGCAGGACTTCCCGGACCTTGTGGTACATTATCCCGATTACCATCCAATGCATTATTTGCCATATCAATAACACCATCAAATCCCTGCAAAATATTTGCCGTAAATGGCAAGTCTCCCTGCGGATTATCAAGTGTCGCCGTGCTCACCAAAACCTCAAGATGCTCATTGCCCGGCAGACAGAAGACATCACCACCACACGAGTTGCGTCCGCACAGCTCATTGGTGCGAAATTCAACCGTCTGATAGTTGTTGCCATACTCATAGACACCGTCAAGCGACACGCCGCCGACAATTGATGCAATAATAATATCAAACCCTTGTGAGGTCTCTCCCGAAATTGTGATCGGGTTCACCGGCTCAGAAAAATTAATCTGTACCAGCATATTACGCGGCACCGTCTGATCAGCCTCATTGGTAAAGCGCGGCAAGACACTCGTCACGCGCGGCGGCGTCACGTCCAAGTTCGTCGATACTTCAAACAGCCAACTGTAGGCAAATTCACCTGATGACGCATACGTACCAAATGCGCTCGTACCGTTTGCCTTGCGTAAATCACCACTAATACCCACGGTATACACGACATTTTGCTCGGCACTGCCCAAAAACTGCCCCGGCTTGAAGACAAAGGTCTTACCATTGTCACTGGTCGCTACCTGCACATTAGTCACGAGATTTTTACCGGCACTCGTGCGATCTGAGGTGATGCCATCAGTTTCATGGAAAATACTAAACACTCCCACCTGGTTCAGGTTTTCACCAAGATCACGAATTGGATCCAGTAAATTCCCTGAAATAACACCATTTGCGGTGGTTTGCGTGGTCGGATCAATAATCTGAGTAATGTCCACTGGCTCTTTGAACGTCATAACGATCGAGGTGTTGCGTGGTACATCCGCAGCGTTGCGCGCCGGATAGTGCGACTGAATAATACCGCCACCCAACGCACCGGTCCCTCCCTCATACCCGGGACGCGTAATCTGTCGCTCACCGCGACCAAACAAACCGGCATCAAAAAACAGATTGAAAATTAAAGTCACGATGGCAAGCGATGAGAGAATAATACCAATACCAATCGCCGCATTGATCATAAGCTTACGCGCTTTCTCCACATTCGCAACATTACCACCCGCCGTCATGTACAGATAGCCGCCATAAATGAAAATGCTCACCGCAATAATTCCCAAAAAGCCGAGTGCGACGCGGATAATGTTGTAGATAATGTCAATCAACGGCGTTGTTCCCAACCCCGTTCCTTCAAGTTGCGCCAATCCCGGATCAACTTGTGCGCCGACAAACTGATACGCAACAAAAACACCCAGGAGCATCAGTACGCCTGTCGTGAGATATGCGCGATATCGTTGCTGCGCTCTCTTCATTGCCCCCTATCGGTAAATTATGAACCTAATTTTTTCTGCAGCACCGAACGCACCACCGTTCCATCTGCCTGCGGCCCAACTGCTTTCATCACAGCACCCATGGCTGCCCCAAAATTGCTCTTCTGTTCTTCAGACAATCCTGCCAGTACTTCATCAATCTTGGCTGCAATTTCATCTTCACTCATCTGCGCCGGTAGGTACGACTCAAGCTGGGTGATTTCCTGCTTCTCAGCATCAGCCAAGTCAGCGCGCCCTCCTGCTTCGTAGGATTCAATAGAATCTTTGCGCTTCTTCACTTCTGATTTAATCACCTTAAGCGCCGTCTCGTCATCGAGCTTTTCTACGCGCTGGTTAATTGCCTCATTTTTCAATGCGGCATTTAACATACGCAGCACCGAAAGCTTCTGCGCCTCTTTTGCCTTCATGGCAGCGATCATATCTTGCATCACCTGTTCTGCAATCGACATATGCATCATCTCTCAAATAATTACTCCTCATAGTATAGCATACCTTGTGAATGAGGTGGAAGTAAATCTCCGCCTCCGGCGCCTCAGGAGCCGTGAAGTTTCCGGCTCCTGAGGCGCCGGAGCTCCCCATTAACCATCAACCATTTTCCATTAACCAAAAAAACCTCCCCGCGCTCAGCGCGGGAAGGTTTTTTATTGACTAGTCTTCTTTAATACGACCGGTCTTTTTGAGATACTCTTTTTGTTCGTTGATCTCGAGGCGGCGGAGCTTGAGTGCTTGCCGTTTGTTTTTGTTGATCTTTGGCTTGTTGTAGCGGATCTTTTTTGCCTGCAAAACTTTACCAGACTGCTGGATGCGCTTGCTAAACTTACGGATCAACCCCTCAAATGATTCGTTCTTTTTCTTTTTAACTTCAACCATACAAGTGAGTATTCATCTACTTTCTAGTTCCCTTATGCGGGAAAGGTGCGCTCAGAATACCACACGAAGAAAAAATGTGCAAGTCCCCAACCTCTGGGTTAATTGACAAAACTTCGGTTTCATGATACTTTATGCTCATCAATTGTTCCCTTTCCCAATCCCAGGAGGATTACCCCATGACACAGTCCCATATCACCCGCCTCAACGAGCTCGGCTTTCATACCCTGAGAGTGCTGACGGATCTGCTCAAGAAAGAGATCACGCCGGCCGCACTCGCCAACGCCAAGGAAACGACGCGGGCGACGTACGTGCAGATGCTCATCGTCGAAGCTGAGCTGATGATCGCCGATGGCAAGCTGAGCGATGCGCTCAACAACCTGTATATGGTGAAACAGCTCGAGGGGAAAAACCAGCACTGGGGCATGCTGCTGGAAAGCATCCAGGAGCGCAATCCGCATATCGTCCATAATTTCAGTGAGATGCTCGGTCTGCGCGCCTAACAGCTCACTCCCCTTGCCCATCCGGGCGCGCTCATCTTCGAGCGCGCCCTCTTTTTTTTGTCTGCAGTACTCAATGAAATCAAAAAGTGATGATCCATTGATCGTCTTTTTTTCTTTATTTTTCTATTTTTTTGGCAAAGCGTCCTTTCAGCGCCTCTTCAGATACAGCAACGACGTCCTTCACGCGCTTACTCCAGCGCGCGAGCAAGACGGTAATGAGTACAATGACTATCGTCAAAATAATAGCGTACGTTAACTGCGCCCACAGAGAATCTTTGGGTCGCGGAAAGTAGACATTAAAAACTGCCTTGATAGTATCATTCCACGCCAAAGCAGCGACCACACCAAATCCCGCTGCCGCCAGACTATTCATCTTATCAAGAATCTCCAGCGTCAATGATTTGTCTTTTTTCTCCTCCGTCTGCTGTTTACTATCCGTCATAGTGCTATCGACAATTTTGAGAGTCATGTTTGACAAAAAGATGCCCCGGTGCCCACGGCATTCCCAAATATTTAAGAATAAAGCGATCTAATCCATACCATCCTGCCGTACGATACGCCAGCACAAGCAAGATCTGCCAAAACAACAGTGTTGGATTGGTACTGATCGTTCCCGCAAGTAAAAAGTTGGCATTCATGAAAATACCGAAGAAGGCCGCTACGCCAACGAAAGCTCCCAGAATTAAGGCGACGCCCACGAGCACCTCGCCAAATGAAACCATCGTCGAAAAGACTGGTGCGTTATCAATCACCACGTTTTCCAAAAACCAGGCATACCACCCTTGCACATCAGGGCGCTCACCTGCTGCTTTTTCTAGCGCGCGTGTCGCAAAACCTTTGACTGCCGCACCTGCATTGTCACCGACCCATGCTGGATTAGTAATCTTCCCCACACCTGAGGTGAGCCAGGTGTAGCCAACATACAACCGGACGATAGTCCATAGCCAGGCGACACGAATATCAGAAAATAAAAATTCAGTGATCGGTGCATCAGGAATCTGCGTGCAGTGCGGCACCTTTTCTTTGTGCTTTCGGTCAAATGGGATCACACGGCGCGTATCCTTGAGCGAGTGCTGCTCTGTTTTTTTCTTAGGCATGGTGTTCTTTAAGTATCAAACATTCGTAGTATAGCATAAGGGAAGATGAAAGGTTAAGGTTCATAATTAATTATTCATGTTTAATTATTAATTATGAACCTCTATCCCCATTAACTACAAAACTCTCCCAAAGAGGGAGAGTTTCTTTTTTCAATCTATAACTCACACACCAGCGCACACTCCATGGTACAAATTTCTGCATCGGGTGCGCATGATGATCCACAGCTGTTGAAGGTACCACCACGTTCCGCGCAGTCTTGTGCTGCCGCAGTTTCACCACTTGCGTAATCATACACGAGCTTGGTGCCAAAGTCAGACGTAATACTCACCTCACCAGCTTCAGCTGGCAATGTGCTCACACCATCCTCGACAGCACCACCTTCCAAAATGAACGGCTCCACCGGTAATGGACGAGGCTGCTCGTCAATCGCGTCATACAGACTCTGGATCAACGGTACCGTCACATACTGCTGGGTAAACCAGTCGTCATTGGCAGGACGCGCTGTGATCGGAAAGCGCCATGCTGGCACAAAGAGATCCTGATTGGTCTGACCGTCCCATTGCTGATAGTGCATGTAGATCAGCTCAGGTGTTCCCAAAGAGAGCGTTTCAATCGTCACCAGTGGATCTTGCATATAATCATACTGGTACATGCTACCGCCATTCGCAATAGTCTGGCGTAATCGCGCCTCATCGCTGATAAGTTCGTAGTCAGACGCGTTAAACTGCGGTACGACATGGTTGTACAGGCTCACTCCTTTATTTGTCTCCAAATTAACATTCACATACAGTCCGTACATCTCACCCCACTGCTCATACATCGTCCGCCCCTCAATTAAGAGCGGGTAGCGAACTGAGACTTCTTGTGGAATGTAGACTTCTTCACCACGTGATCGCGCAATATCCGTGTATACGCGCCACGCATTATCAACAATCGGCTGTCCATATGCGCGCATATCAACGCCATACTGACTCACAAACTGGTTGGCCATGGCGATAATCTGATTATCTGGCGGGAAGTTACCCTGCGTTACCTGTGCGCGATCGTTATAGACCCACTCGCGCCAGTTCTGGAAGATCGAGACCATACTCTCGTTGAAATCCACACTGATCATGTACCCATTCTCATGGTTTTGCGTCAAGGTGAAGTTGTTCACACTCAGGTTGTTAAAGCGTGATGCATCAACCAATCCCATCGTAAATCGTCCCAACGTACCTGCAAGTGCTGAAGTAGCTGTAGCGCCTTTCACCCGCTGATACACTGTCGTCGGCACCTCACTAAGATCAAGATCACCGGTATATGTATACTGGTACACGGTGTATGGCTCCGGTGGCACGATCATCGCATCACCAACGGAAGCTCCTCCGCCACCCGACATTATCCGTGAGCTGAGTGCGTCTTCTCCAAATCCGCCCATTGGTGAGGGCGTACTGGTTTCTGTTGAACTTACCGCAGCAAGGCTGCCAAATGCTTGCGCACCAAGACGGTTAATCACCGTACCCATGGTAGTTGGCGAAGTTGGTGTCGGTCCGCTGTTGGCCAAAAAGTAGAGCGAGATCGGTACCATGAAGACCACGGTAGCGATTGCTCCGGCGAAGGCGTAGAGCCATCGCGAGGTAAATGATGTTTGCATAGACGTCTCTGTTATGGTTTGTTCGACCAACTGCTTGCGCAGCCGCTTCACAAACGCTTTATTAATAGGGGTATCGGGTCGTTGTGCCTTGAGCTCGCTAATGAGTCGCATCAGCGCTGTTTCATGCGCTTTCAGATCAGGGTCCAGCTCATACAGCTCGTATAAAATCTTTTGGATGTCATCTTTCATGGCGGTGTGGTTAGATACTGAAGGTAATCAGGGCGATGAGTGCCGCAAGCGGCATCTCTGCACGCAGCTGCTTGATCGTTCGCGAGAAAAGCATCTTACAACTTGCTTCACTGCTCCCCATCACTGCGGCGATCTCTTGGTAACTCAGCTCTTCCCAGAGTCGCAAGATAAGGATATCACGCTGGCGGGTATTCAGGGTGTGCATATATTCCTGCACTGATTCCAAGAGCAACCGACGATCCGTGTCGACAAGCAGATCCTCCCCCGTCGACAGATCCCACACGTCATCAATGGAGCGCTCCTCGGTGCGCGTGCGGTAATGATCGGTAACGGTATTGGTGGCAATGGCATACAGCCAGGAAGCAAACGATCCTTTGGCGAGATCATAGCGGGCAACAGAATTGAGTGCTTTGAGGAACACCGTACTGGTCAGGTCTTGTGCGGTCTCAGTATGCAATGTTTTGTAGTACACAAAACGATAGATCCGATCAATATACTGATCATAGATCTGACCAAATGCCTGCGCGTCTCCTTCCTGGCAGGCGCTGATGAGCGCTTGTTCGTCGTATGCCATAGGTTGTTATTTGTTCCTCTACAGTATACTACGAAATGGGCGGAGAAAGGTAACAAGATGAAGGTTAAAGATAAAGATTCAAGGTTAAGTATTAAAATTGAATCTTCCAACCTTTAAACTTCCAATCTTCTAACCTTCACATTCCCCCCATTAACCATACTCCATTAACTAAAAACTCCCCCAGATTCTTCGGGCAAAAGCCCTCTGAATGACGGGGGAGTTTTTATTCTTACTTCACTTCGTACGTCACATACACTTCAAGCGTGACATCCTGGCTGCCCGGTTCGATTGGTGCGCTCATTGCAGCACCACCCTTACCCTCGGCGTAAAATCCGCCATACACATCACCGCCACTTTCTGAGATGGTGACGATCTTGCCCAAACGTAATCCGGCAAGTTGTTCGTACTGACGTGCCTTCTCGTCAGCTTTTTGCAAAGCTTCAGCGACTGCCTCTCGACGTACCGCATCAACATCTTCTACACGGAACTGCACTCCTGAAATACTGTTGGCACCACGTTCAGTGACTGAACCAAGAAGCGTTCCAACATTATCCAGATCACGGACACGGAACTGCAGACTCTGGTTCATCTCATACCCCACGATGCGTGGTGTGCAATAACCGGTAAAGTTTGGATCTTCACGGCGGCAGTAGTCATAATCATACTGTGGGTACAAATAGTATCCAACGGTCTGAATATCGGCATCAGCAATTCCCTGCTGCTTGAGATAGTCCGCAACTCCCTGTATCTTACGGTCATTTTCTTCTTGCGCGACTTGCGCACTCGCGTTTTGCGTGACAACTGAGACGGTGACATCAGCATAATCAGGGGCAACGGTCACCTGCGCACTACCGCTGAAGGTCACGCTGCGTGCGGGATATTGATATGATTGGCGTTCGATCAGTGACCAGGCCCAAATGCCGGTCGCTACCGTCAGCACGACGCCAAAAATGATGCCGACGATTGCAAGGTTACGAAAAGTTGATTGCATAGGAGTTGTTAGTTATAAGTTGTTAGTTGTCAGTGGGGAGTTCGCAGGTGAGCACACAGAGCTGGATACAGACTTCCGCGTCAGGTGCGCATGGCGAGCCACAGGTATTAAAGGTTCCGCCACGCTCTTCACAGTCAGCCGCAGCATCTGCTTCATCTGCTGATGAGGCATACACGACCTTGCCGGTGAACGTTGACTCGACGAGCGTCTCTCCCGGCTCAGGTGTCTGCTCGGGTGCTGGTGTCTGCATGCTGTACCACGCGATCACCCCAAGGAGCACGACTGCGAGCGCGAGCAGTCCCCATGTTTGCGCTGTCTTTTTCATAGTATAAAAATTAATAAGGCTCATGACGCGCATCTGCGCGTATACTCAGTATAGCACACCCCTCGCCACGGCACACAAGCCCCCTGGCAAAAAATAGCTGACATGCTATCATAAAAATACACGTACATCACAAGGAGGGACCCCATGGTAACGACCTTGCAAGATCTCCGTGACCTCATAAGGGGTATCCACGCAGCCGAACTCTATCTTGGGGGTGCTATTCCCAACTACTATTTCAACGCCTGCGTGAATATCATCGACGCCCTCTCCCTGCAGCAGGCCTCCATCATGTACAACCATGTCGTGGAAGACATCATCCATCTCCACGAAAAAGGTTGGTACGGAGAAGAAGTTGATAGTGATGACGACGACGAGGAGGAAGGAACCTTCATCAGCAGCGCCCCATACCTGGGCATCCCCTTCATGCTGGAGCGCATCATTCGCAACATGCAGATGGACTTCTGGAGTGAAGTCAAAATGATCATTGATGACAAGTTCAGCGACGAACTCGCCAAAAAGCACAAGATTCTTGCGCTTGTACGCGACCTCCCCAACACATCGCTAGACATGATCAACGATGCCCAACCGCTCCTGAACCCTCCGCATTTTGCAGAATACGCACACAACGCTATTGCCCAACAAATCGCACTCGACTTGTGGGCTCAGCAATCATGAAGATGTCCGCCTTGCACCCCCCGCACGTTCGTGACGGGGGGTTCTTTTGTGCCCAACCATCACACCCAGAGCTTGACGTGAATTGCTATCCATGCTATAACTAACCGGTAAAGTTGTGGAAGAAAGAAGATAACAATAGCCTACACTATTGAGAGTAGTTACCTACCTATTCTTGTTTCTCTGACGACTTGAATAGGTAGATAACTACTAGTATTCGCATGCTCTACCTGCATGCATTGTATTGCTATGAACACACAACGACGACCTCAGAGTGGCTCGCGCTCACGCGCAAGCTCACCACGTAATGACGGCTTTAGCCGATCATCATCGCGCTACGGAAAAAAGCGCTCGGACGGCGACGCACGACCTTCACGCGAAGGCGACTCAAAAGAACGACCGTATCAGAAACGAACCCGCCCTTCATCGGGAGGAGGTTTTGGTTCACGTGACGGGCGACCTTCACGCGATGGCGATTCAGCAGAACGACCATACCAGAAACGAACCCGCCCTTCATCGGGAGGAGGTTTTGGTTCACGTGACGGGCGACCTTCACGCGATGGCGATTCAGCAGAACGACCATACCAGAAACGAACCCGCCCTTCATCGGGAGGAGGTTTTGGTTCACGTGACGGGCGACCTTCACGCGACGCCGAATCAAAAGAACGATCGTATCAGAAACGTTCACGCACCAACACCGGCTTTGGCGGACGCCTCCGCAACGCTGGCTCTAAAGGTAGCTCATTTCATGGGCGACACAGCGGACGCAAAGGCAAGAAAGGATTTGCCGAGCACATTAACCCCGCGCTCTTCATCAAAAAAGCAGCAGTCGTGACTATTCAAGAACCTGCCTATGAAGTCACCCACAAATTTGCTGACTTTAAGTTTGCGCCCCAGATCAACAAGAACTTGGCGCACTTGAAATATGAAATTCCGACACCGATTCAAGATCAGTCGATCGTCCACATCCAGCAGGGCCGCGACGTAATCGGACTCGCAAATACAGGAACCGGTAAGACCGGAGCCTTCCTCTTGCCCCTCATCGACAAACTCGTGCAGCAGCGTAACGCAACGGTACTCATTATCGCACCAACGCGCGAACTCGCTCTACAGATTGACAATGAGTTTATCCAATTTGCTCGTGGCACCGGCCTGATCTCTGCACTCTGTATCGGCGGAACGTCGATTACCAAGCAGATGCACCGCCTCAAGCGCCGCCCTCACTTTGTCATCGGAACGCCAGGACGCATCCGCGACTTGCATGAACGCAAGGCACTGCACCTGGACCGCTGCAAGTACGTCATTTTGGACGAGGTGGATCGCATGATGGATATGGGATTCATTATCGAAATTACGGAGATTCTGAAAAACGTTCCCGCAGAACGACAGTCACTCTTCTACTCGGCAACCATGCCGCCTAAGATCAAGAAGCTTGCTGAAGAATTCTTGCGCGACCCCGTCACCGTTCAGGTGAGCGTGGGTACCGCATCTGAAACCGTTGATCAGGATGTGGTCAAGGTCTTTGACAAGAGCAAGAAGTTTGAAGCACTGACGGAAATCTTGAGCCGCAAGGAAGTTGAGAAGACACTGATCTTCTGTGAAACCAAGCGTGAGACCGAACGTATCGCAGTCGCGTTGCGCAAGGCAAACTTCGCCGCTGATTCAATTCACGGTGACAAGAGCCAATTCCAACGCCAAAAAGCACTCAGCTCGTTCCGCGATCACAAGACCACCATCCTGGTGGCAACTGACGTCGCGGCACGCGGACTTGATGTGAAAGGCATCACGCATGTCATCAACTACACAATCCCACAAACCTATGATGATTATGTGCATCGCATTGGCCGCGCAGGACGCGCCGGCAAAAAAGGATTTGCACTGACCTTTATCTAGGAAGAAAAAACCCCGAGCTGAGCTCGGGGTTTTTCTTTCACCTTATATCTTCTAACCTTAATCTTTAACCTTCTAACATTTATCCTCCCCCCACCCCTGCACACCTCCTTCTAAATATTCAATATCAAATCCTTTTGCCTTGAGTTCGCGGGCGACAATTTCGCAGCGCGTACCGCTCTTGCAGATGGTTACAATTTTTTTGTCCTTGGGTAAATTTCCTTTGCCGGCTTCCACGAACACTTTGCCCATCGGCATGCTCTGTGAACCGGGAATCGCGTCACCGACAGCAAATTCTTCTGCCTCACGCACATCAAGTAAAATAACATCCTCGTTGCGCGCTAATTTTTCTTTGAGTTCCGATGGTTTCATGGGAATTAGTTAATGGTTAATAGTAAATGGTTAATGGGGGTGAATTTGAAGGTTAGAAGATTGGAAGTTTAAAGGTTGGAAGATTCAATTTTAATACTTAACCTTGAATCTTTATCTTTAACCTTCATCATTTCTTCTTTTCAATAATATCAAGCACATCCTGAGCAGAATGAGCTCCTATTTTACCTGAAAATAAATGGAGCGAATCAAGTTGATGCAGTAACGAAAGCGCGACAAGCACGGCGACTAAAAAAGCTGCTTTAATTAACGAGACTAACATAATTCCAACGGAAGAAATTGTAGACATAGTCACAATCAAAACAACCCCGATAATCGTGATCAAAAGCCATTGGAACGAAGGGATGCGCTCTTCGCGTAACGAAACCATGTTTTTCCTAATCTTTTGCAGCTCCTGTAACCCCAGCATATTTCGTGTAACGACAGCGCCTAAAACACCTCCGTTACCTTTCTCATTCACCGCTTCTTCATGCAACCTGTGCAGATCGCTAATCGTCGTGGTTTTATGAGTAAAAGGAAAATCCCAACCATGAGAAACAACTTTTGTGTAATGTTGCACAATGATAGCACCTGCCTTTTTCTGCAAATCACCTCCAAAGTGTTCAAATGATCGATATATCGCAGATATAACTCCGTCAAAATCTGCTATCAACTTTCTAATCTCTGCATATCGTGATGATTGTCGAGAAATAAAAAATCCAATAAAAATTGAGAACAGGAAAGTCGCCAACGTAACGAATATTTTATCAATCTCTTGAGCTAATGGAATATTGTAATAGACACTCACAGCAAGAATAAATAGCCCAAATAAAATCAAATTCCAGATTATTTTTTTCATACCAAATATTAATAGTCAAATATGAATCATTAATTATGAACCTTAATTATGAGCATTAATCTTTACCCTTCATCCTCCCCCTGCGCATCTGCCTTGGTGACGTGCACGGTGCCATCCTTGTGATGTGGCGGTGCGTACACGGTATAGAAACGGAGCGGTTCAGTCGCTGAGGTATTAATCACGTTATGTTGTGAACCTGCCGGCACGACAACAGCATCGTCATCGGTAACTTGATACTCAGTCTCATTAATGATCACCTTCCCCTCCCCTTCTTCGAAGCGAAAAAACTGGT
This sequence comes from uncultured Gammaproteobacteria bacterium, assembly GCA_964541715.1. Classification (GTDB taxonomy): domain Bacteria; phylum Patescibacteriota; class Patescibacteriia; order CAIXNZ01; family JADLGS01; genus CAYRMM01. Next base: position 942 of record CAZIQD010000019.1, on the reverse strand, counting down.
CCGTATCGCCATGCACCTCCATGCCAATATCTTCCCCCGGTAGGAGCGACATCAACACCAGCTGCAGATTGGGCCCTGTGTACAGCACCCGTCGAAATGAGGCGTTCTCTTCGGTAAGATCCTCAATGTTCCCTTTAAATCCTTTTTTCATAGTATCCGTTATGACTCTTAAGGTTATTGTAGCATATATCCCTTGACTTTCCCCCATTTTCTGCTACACTCCGTCAGCACCTTTACCGCACAGGAGATACGTGAAACATTTGCCGTTCACCATCAATCATCAGCAGCTCGCCACAGCCACCAAGGTCATGGGCTGTGTCTCAGTCATTTGGGCCTATGCCATGTGGCAGCAAGTCGCCACCGAATTCAGCGACAGGTCGCCCACGATCCTTCCGTACATTTCCGCCCTCGCCCTCCCGGCCTGGATCACCACGCTGATGCACGAAAAGGCAAAGCAGCTGCGTGCAGCCGCACACACCCACCTCTAAACAGGAGACACAACAAGAAAGCCTCGACACCACGTCGAGGCTTTTCTCATTTTTCTTGTTACTTCAATCTTAATCTTCCAACCTTTAACCTTCAATCTTAACCTTCCCCCCTACTCCGTCGCCAAAATAATATCCTCACACTTCTCTCCACACGCTTGCACCACGGCGAAGATATCATCGATCTGCGGCTCGGTCGTCACAAAGACCTGCCCATTGTCGAGCGTCAAACGCACCTCCAGCGCATGTGACTGGAAGACCTGCTCCACCTCTCCACTATTCACAATAGCCACCGCCTGCTCCCAGCTCACCTCAGTGGGCGTGCTGTCAACTTGCTTTTCGTTATAGATATATTGATTGAACGCGAAGAAGCCAATGATTGCGATGACCACGACAGCGATGATAGTGATGATCAGTTTTTTTGATTGCATATAATTTTTAATGTTATTTATAATTT
>CAZIQD010000018.1:0-15851 GCA_964541715.1 uncultured Gammaproteobacteria bacterium | reverse complement strand
GTCGTGACATGACGTTTAATGGATTCAATCAGGCGAAGAATATCTTCTCGAGAATTCCAGGTGACGGTGATAATTGAGAGTTGCATATCCGTAGTATACACGAAATTAAGGGTATCAAAAACACCTCTGCCTGCGCAGAAGTGTTTGGATTAGTTCCAGTCGTCAGAGAGATCGTAGGTGTTTGAACCAACCGGCTCAAAATCACTCAGGCCAAATCCTTCAGCTTCTGATTTTTCAATCATGGTAATGCCACAACATTCTTTTTCGTCGATTGCAGCGGTTCCGCAGCTAGGACAGTAGTAGGATTCTTCGATGATAAATGACATGCGGTAATAACGTTAATTGAATTCCTTAGCAAGATAAACTATTCAAACCGTACTGTCAATGAAGCACAAAGGAAACTTGTGGAAAAGTCAATTTTTCATTCTAACAACTTCTCAAGATCTTCAAAAACCGTCTGAATACGCGCTTTCCAGGTCATAGGTTGTACGAAAGCCTGGCGTTGAGCAACTCGTTCAGGTGAGTTTTCGGCAAGCGCTCGGTCGATTCCGGCAAGGAATTCATCATCGGTATGAGCGACGGTAATGATATCGCCAAACTGCTCAATCCCCCCGCTCCAGGTGCTGACAACCGGCAAGCCCGCAGCAAGATACTCATAGTACTTCATGGAGTTGGTTGACTTGATAAAGTCTGTTTTTTTGTATGCGATCAAGCCAACATCAAACGTATTGTACATTTTGGGTATGTTGCGGTACGCAACCGGGCCGGTAAAAACGACATTGGGGTACACGTCAAATGATTCGCGTGGAAACCCTTTCCAGACCGGGCCCGCTAATACTACGGTTGCGTTGGGATATCGGCGTGCAACGGTGTGCAGAAGGTCGACGTCAACGCGATCCTGCAAGATCCCCAAAAAACCAAGAATTGGCCGTGGCTTGTTTGCTAATTCTTTAATCTTCCCGCCTTGCTGAAAGTGATCAAAGTCAACCGCATTGGGTAACCAACGCGCCTTTGGAGTCTTGAAGACGTTGAGCAGGTCCTCCGAGACGGTATAAATGCGGTCAGAGCGCTCAGCGATACGTTTGTAATTGCGCATAAGTCGCTTCTTAAAACGATGGTATGAGGAGTGCTCCGCCCAGTTATCAACGGCGTCAAAAATAGTCGCTGCTGAGGGGATTGTATCAAAATAATCGACATACAAAGGGTTGCAGCTCCAAACAATCAAATTATCTTCCATGTCGAGGCGATCGATAATCTGGCGTAACTCTGCCGCAACACGACCTGGGCGTAGCATCGTATCAATACTCGAATAGACATAGATTTTCGACGTGATCTGCCATGTTTGCGTGGTTATATCACCATAGACCAACTCCCCACGGCGATCTTTTTTCACCTGATCAATAAGAAAAGTCTTAACCGCGCGCTTCCACGTAAAGGGTAAGAAATCGACGGCAATAATTTTATTGACGCGCTCGTCTTTTGCAAGTGCGTGGAGCATATGATAATTCCGATTGACGACGCCGGTGTCTGTCCAGTCAGAATACTTGGACATATTGAAGAGTATGAAGTTATATTTTTTCATGAGGTGTGCGTAATGCTTGTAGATAAGGTTTACATTGGACTGACCAGGTGAAGTTCTTGTGAGCTCGATGTTGCCCAGCAGTTCCGAGACGCTCTCGTTCGCTGGGGTGATCCAGGAGGTACAGCAGTGCATCAGTGACCGCTTGTGTGTTCGTGGGGTCAACGAGGATTCCCGTTATGCCATCAAGCACCGCCTCAGGCACGCCGCCTGTATTCCCTGCTATCACCGGCAACCCATGTAGCCCAGCTTCCAGATAGACGATGCCAAAGCCTTCAACGTCATAGGGGCCTTCATGACGTGCGGGCATGATAAATATATCAGCAATTGCATACCACGTAGCAAGTTCATCATTACTTACATTATGAATGATATGTACGCGATCTTCAAGATTATAGTGAGTCAGCAGCTTCTGTAGTTGCGACGCATACCCCCCGTTACCAATAATGCAGTAGCGGATATCAGTGCGATCCATGCGCGCAATCGCTTCAATGACCGTATCATTCCCTTTTCGGGCAACCAGACGGTTCACCGAGAGTGCGAGCGGTGCATCACCGATATTGTAGCGTTGGCGCAGTTCATCGTGCATCGCGGTGGATGTGTGCGGAAGTTCTTGCGGACAAGGGTGTACGACGATAGTTTTGTCGGCATACAACGCCGCATCCATAATGCACTCACGTGTATATGCAGAGTTTACCAAAATAAAGCGCGCCTTTTTCACAACGAAGCGTGTGATCATCCGTTTGAAGGCAGATCGTTGTGCCATCAAAATATCCATACCATGCAGGCTAATGGTGTACGGAACTCCCGACAAGGCTGCCACCACACCCAAGGGTAATATATGAGGTGTGATGATGTGATCATACCTCCCTGCTCGCAGTAGTGCTCGCATGCGTACATACGCCAAGAGCCATCGAGGGCGGATAAGGCGAGACAGGAGCGGCGTGCGGATCACGGTATACAGGGTGGTGGCATCCACCTCTTTTGATTCCGTCGACGTCAGGACCGTCACCTCATGCTCTTGCGCCAATGCAGACGCAAGGTGGTGCGCATACACGCCAACACCCCCTTTAAATGGCGGAAATTCAAGTGTCATCATGAGTATCTTCATGATCGCTTCACTAATGACAGAAATTCAACAATATCAGCACGGCGCACTGCACGAACAAGCGCGACACACAATGGATAACTGATTACACCAACCAGTAACGCGGCAAGCAGTCCCCATGCAAGGGCGAGCCAGACCATCAGTGCCATAGCAGCACTTGCAATGATAATTTTCAGTGCCTGAGTGATTAATAATCGCTTGTTGTACAGTGTAATAGAGTCAACGAAGTAGACGTTGGCAAAGAATAGGTAGTATAAACTGACAACGGCTGCAATCGAAGCACCGACGTGTTGGAAGTGAGGAATGAGCAGAATATTTAAAATAATATTAATAACCATCGTCACCCCCAAATTGATGGTGTTGATGTACTGCTTGTTGCAGGCGTTGAGCATTGAGCCCACCGGAAATGAGAGGAAGATAGCGGGCATCGCAGCAATCAAAATCTGGAGCGGTAGCACTGAATTACTAAATTCGTTGGTGTATACGGCTATAATCAGAGGTTGAGCAATGACGATTGTCCCCGCGGCAATCGGTACTGAGAGGAGCATCAGCAAGTTCATCGTCTTTTCAAACAAATGTGCGAGCTTCTCATGCGCATGCTGGAAATAATTGCTCATGGCAGGATACATAGAGGCTGCAAATGCTGATGGGATAAACTGCAGGGCAAACGTAATCTTGTAGGCAACTGAATACCATCCCAACTCTCGATCACCAATCAGCACGGAGAGCATGATTTGATCGATGTATGAATAAACGCGCGTAAAGATCCCAGCAAGCGCAAAGGGCGCCGCAAGAATGAAGAGCGTCTTAAGGAGCGGTAGATCCAGGATAAAGCGAAATCGATGATTGAGCTTGAGGGCGATTAAGCTTCCTGCAAACAAGAAGCTGAACACTGAACCGGTGAGTAAACCGGCCACCAAGACCCACAGTGGTAGAGCAAGCATAAGACCGCCAATACCGACGCTGAGGATAAGGATTTGATTGATCACAATGGCGACACTCTCGTATTTCAAGTTATGTTGTGCTCGAAACACGCCCCAGAGCGCGCCTGCGAGTGAGTCAAAGATCATCACCAAACCAGCGAGATAGACCATCTGGCGCGTAATCTCATCTTTGCCAAAGAAATACGCGGCGGCAAGGGCCGCTCCATATGCCGCGACAGCAAGGAGGAGTTTTGCGGAAAGAATAGTATTAAGGTACTCACCCAACTTATCTTTGAACTTTGAGATTTCTCGGATGAGGATTGGCGTGAGGCCAAGATCGATAAAGACCGACAAGATGGTCGTCAGCGAAATTGCGAAGACATACTTCCCCACATTCACATCGCCGACCCAGCGCGCGATAATCGTAAAATACACAAAAGCAAAGAGCTTTTGTGCGACATACGCGCTGGTTAAAAACGTCGTATTAGTAACTACTTGTTTCCCGGAAGGGATATGCTCCATGCGACTATATTCCTTTCAATTGTACACCATTTCAACGCTTCTGGATAGCAGAAATTATTAACAAAAAATCGCCCCAGTAGGGCGATAGTTTGAGGGATGCGTTGATTAACGCTTTCTCCACTGCTTTGCTCGACGAGCTTTTTTGAGACCTGGCTTTTTTCGTTCTTTTTTGCGGGCGTCACGCATCAAAAATCCTTCAACTTTCATTTCTGGACGCTTCGCAGGATCCATGGCAACAATAGCGCGGGCAATACCATGTCGAATTGCTTCAACTTGTCCGGTCTTACCACCACCAATAACTTTGATCGTGATATCAAAAGATTCACTCATTTTCTCCAGAGGCGCATTCATGATCATCTGGCGAGTTTCTTCAGGCAAATACTCGGCTCCAGGGCGTCCGTTGATAGTGACCTCACCCTTTCCACCCGGATACAAGCGAACCTGTGCGATGGCAGTCTTGCGTCGTCCAAGCCCTTGGAAGTATTTCTTTGTTTTTGTCGCAGTTGCCATAGTTAGTTCTTGATAGTTAGTCGCTTGTGCATCTCAGAGCGGAATTTGTTCTTTGGAAGCATCTTATACACCGCGTGGCTGATCAGTTGAGATGGGTTAGAGGTTTTCAGCTCAGAGGCTTTTACCGTCTTCAGTCCACCCGGATGTCCTGAGTGGTGATGGTACACCTTTTGAATAAGCTTCTTTCCGGTAAATTTCGCAGCTCCTGCATTCTTAATGACCACAAAGTCTCCGTTATCAACATGCGGGGTAAAGGTTACCTTGTGCTTACCGCGCAACAATGTTGCTACTTCTGTCGCCAATCGTCCGATTGGCTTGTCAGTCGCGTCAATCTTGTGTGTTTCGCGGGTAATTGTATAATTTGGTTTTGTGCTTTTCATGCCTTTCGAATTATTTAACAAATTCAATCTGAACCATTGCAGCACCGTCACCTTGTCGGAACCCGAGCTTCGTGATACGGGTGTACCCACCTGGGCGCTCTTGGTAGCGTGGTCCAAGCACATCAAGCACTTTCTTAACCGCTTTGTCGGTATACAAAACCTTTGCAAGTTCGCGTTCCGCGTGCATCGATGAGGTCTTCCCCTTGGTTACCAACTTCTCCACCATAGGCTTAATGGTCTTTGCCTTTGCTTCGGTTGTGACAATCGCTTCATGCACGATCAAATTAGTCATCAACCCGCGGTACAATGCCTTGCGTGGTCCTGACTTTCGTCCAAGTGTTTTCGTTGTTTTTCTGTGTCTCATAGGATTTGTATACTTTGAACCTTACGCTTCTGCTGATTCGTCACCAGACAAAAGATTAAAATGATTGATGAGAATATGCGCTGATTGGCGAGCCGCTTCCTGCGGCGTCATAGTGCCGTCTGTTTCGATCGTCATGACGAGCTTGTCGTAGTCGGTAATTTGTCCGACACGGGTGTCTTCGACACGGTAGCCGACATGCTTAATAGGTGTGTAAATTGCGTCAAGCTCGATAAGACCAACTTCCTTGTTTTCACGCTCACGCTCTTCTTTTCGCTCGTAGCCCATGCCGCGTGAAATGGTTACTTCCATTTCAAAGGTTGTGTCCTTACCCGTGACTTCTGCGATGTGCAGGTCAGGAGTTACAATTTCCACGTCCGCGTTCTTATCAAAGTCAGCGGCAGTCACCGGACCGATTCCCTTCTTGCTCAAGGTGAGTTTCACAGGCTCATCTGCATGAACCTTCATGCGCAACTCCTTGAGGTTCAAGGTAATCTCGAGAATGTCCTCCATAACGCCATCAATAGCCATGAATTCATGATCAGCACCCTTGATCTTAACCGCAGTCACCGCAGCCCCTGGCATTGATGACAAGAGTACGCGTCGAAGTGCGTTACCAATTGTTGTACCATAGCCATGAAAGAGCGGCTCAATGGTCAGAACTGCTTCGTGCTCAGAACCTCCTTCAGAAAACTCCAATTTTGATGGTAAGAAAATGTTTTCCATGTTTCTTAGGTAAATTTTTTATCCCCCTACGCGTTATGGTATCATCGACCGAGGGCTTCATCGCACTGTGCGAAATACAGCGAACTGTAACACGCAGGCAGTCAATGACGATCGATGATGTGTTGTTGTGACTATCGTGAATAGAACTCGATAACAAGTTTTACGTTGAACTCCCCTGTCATATCAGTTGCTTTTGGAAGATCAGTGACCTTCGCTGAAAAAGCATTGATATCGGCGACAATCCACGAAACTTGCTCCTTGTTCTTGAATGCTTCAGCTGCCTCCTTGAATAACTTCATGTTCTTTGACTTCTCGCGGAGCGTGATCACGTCACCAACCTTCACCTGATATGACGGGATGTTCACCTTTTCACCGTTGACGCGGAAGTGAGCGTGGTTCACGAGCTGACGCGCCTGTTGACGAGTCTTGGTGAGACCTGCTCGGAAGACAACGTTATCAAGTCGGGTTTCAAGCATGCGGAAGAGGTTTTCACCGGTATCTCCTGATTTCTGAGTCGCCTTAGCCATGTAATTGCTGAATTGGCGCTCCAATAATCCGTAGATGAATTTCGCCTTCTGTTTTTCCTGGAGCTGTTTGCCGTATTCAGAAATGCGAGGATATCCTTTGCCGCCGTGTTGTCCTGGCGGAAATCCGCGCTTGCTCAAAATACGCGCCTGCTTGTCTGTGACGGCGATGCCGAGTCTTCGCGCTATTTTACCTTGTGGTTTGACATTTCGTGCCATAGTAACTTCAATCGTTAATTAAAATCAGACTAGACTCGTCGCGGTCGTGGGCGACGCACCCCGTTATGCGGGATAGGAGTAATATCTTTGATTGACAAGACGTTTAAGCCGTTTGCGTTCAATGCGCGCACGGATGATTCGCGTCCCGAACCGACACCTTTTACAAACACATTCACATCCTTAAGTCCATATGCCTTCGCCTTCTCAACGGCAGTCTTAACGATCACGCCAGCGGCAAACGGAGTTGACTTCTTTGGCCCCTTAAATCCGTTTTGACCTGCTGAAGAATGCGCAATAACATTACCATTCAAGTCAGTAAGCGTCACAATAGTGTTGTTGTAGGTTGCTTGAACATACGCTCGTCCATGAGAGATTTGCTTCGCTTTCTTGCGCTTCTTTCCCTTCGCTGTTACGGGCGCTACCTGAGCGGTTTGTTCAGTTGTAAGTGCTTTGTCGTCTGCCATACGTAGAAGTTATTAAACCTGATTCATTCGTTATTTTTTGGTAGCAGCAACGCGTCCTGATCCAAGCGTTACGCGCTTGTTGCCCTTTACGGTGCGTTGGTTGGTCTTCGTGCGCTGCCCACGTACTGGCAGGCGCTTATCGTGACGGATACCGCGATACGTTTTGATATCTTTCAGTCGCTTGATGTTTGAAAGTACTTCACGGCGCAAGTCACCTTCAATCTTGTAGTTTTTCTTGATGATATCGCGAATTGCCGCTGCCTGTTCGTCAGTAAGATCCTTTGCGCGGATGCTTTCGTCAATCTTTGCTTCAGCTAAAATTTTCTGTGAACGCGTCAAACCAATCCCGAATACATAGGTAAGCGCGATTACGATTCGCTTGTTTTGTGGAATTACGATCCCCGCAATACGAACTGCCATGTGATGTCTACTAAATATTAATTAAAAACTCAATTACCCTTGTCGCTGCTTGTGCTTTGGAGTCTTGCACAATACATAGACGCGACCAAATCGTCGGATAACTTTGCAATCTTTACAAATCTTTTTTGCTGATGATCTTACTTTCATAGGAATGGAATAAACTTAGAAACCGATTATAAATACTAGTAACGGAAGGTAATTCTTCCTTTTGTCAGGTCGTACGGTGTCATTTCTACTTTTACCTCATCACCTACCGCAAGCCGAATTTTGTACATACGCATCTTACCTGATAAATGCGCAATGATCTCACCTCCGTTTTCGAGGAGAACGCGGAAGGTTGCCCCGGGCAATAATTCTTCAATAGTGCCGCGGAATTCGATCGTTTGCTTGCTTGCCTCAATATGAGACGTGTCCTGTTGTTTTTTTGCAGTCATGAACTGTTACGTTTGAATCGAGTGTGAAAATAGTACCAGATAAACAAAATTTTGGCAAGCCTGATGGAGCCGCGGCCAGGGCGGAGTATCAGGAGCTTATATGCCAAATAGAAAGTGATGCGGATAGTGTATCGCAGCCCTCTTCTCTTGTCAAGTATTTTGAAGGTTACGAGGACTGTTGATCAGCTTCACTGAGTTTCTGTATGGCGCAGATATACGCCGCAAGGCGTAAGTCCACCTGCAGTAGCTGATGGCGGTCCATCATGGCACGAAATGCTGTTTCAAGTGATGTCTTGATAAAGACGCGCGCAGCATCGTGATCATACCGTTCATCCGTCGTATTTTGTCGCCATTCAAGATATGAGCCAATAACTCCCCCAGCATTAGCTAAAATATCAGGGGTCACGCTCACACCTCGCTGCACCAGCATGTCATGAGCAGCTGACGTCACCGGACCGTTTGCCAATTCAAGGATATATGCGGCACGGATGTGATCTGCGTTGCGTTCGGTGATCACGGCCTCCACGGCTGCGGGCACGAGCACATCGGCGTCAAGTTCGAGCAACCGTTCATTTGACAGCATATCCCAGTCACCCCCCTCAAGCGTCCCGTGGGTCTTTTTGTATGCCACAACAGCATCAGGATTAAGTCCGTCTGAGTTATATGCGGCATGCGTACTATCACTCATCGCGAGAATTTTATATCCGGCCTCATGAGCTGCTTGCGCAAAATGCAACCCGACGTTCCCCATGCCTTGTACGGCAAGCGTCATGTCGTGTGCAGGTCGATTGTGCATGGCATGCTCACGCAATGCTTCGAGTACATAAAATCCTCCAAGCCCTGTCGCTTCGCCGCGCGCATCAAGCCCTCGATTGTCGGTCGACTTACCGGTGAAGGTTGCGTGCCCATCCAATCCGGTGGTTTTTGCATACTCGTCGACCATGGCGTCGATTAAGGTGCTGTTGGTGTTCACATCAGGCGCGGGAATATCGCGATGAGCACCAATGCAGTCAGCAATACTTCTCGTGTACAAGCGCACCAGTCGATCAAGCTCAGCTGCTGACAGATTCTTGGGGTTCATGGTAATACCCCCCTTCCCCCCACCAAAGGGCAGTCCGACGAGCGCGGTCTTGAGCATCATCCATAAGGCAAGTGCCTTCACTTCGTCGACACTCACCTCTGAGGTAATACGAAAACCTCCTTTGTAGGGGCCAAGTAACGAGTTGTGTTGTGAGCGGTAGGCTTTTACCATGTGGCGCGTTCCTGCGTCATCCACAAACGGCAACGAGACCTCAATGAAACGTTCCGGCTCAATCAAGCGCTGAATCTGCTCTTCAGTAAGCTGCATATGCGTAGCGGCAGCTCGGATAATTTGTTGGGCATCGTAAAAAAGTGACGTTGACATAGATTTGTAGTAATAAAGGTATCCTCAAGTATACCGCATCTTGCGGTGCCTTTCAAAGTGCATAAAAACACGGCGAATTCGCCGTGTTTTTGAGGAAATAAGTTATTCGATATTCGCGTCAACTTGCGCTTTAATGCGCCTCACGCCGGCGCCACATGACTCTTCCTTGAGAAGTTTAAATCCTTTGAGCTCTCCCGTGCGTTGCACATGTGGACCGCCGCACATTTCCATACTGAAGGCGCCAATTGAGTAGACTTTCACAACATCAGTATAGCTATCTTCAAAAAGTCCAATCGCTCCTTCTGCTCGCGCGTCAGTGATGGGGATTTCCTTTGAGGTTACTTCATAGTCAGCCGCAATCGCCTCATTGACGATGCGCTCCACCTCCTGTTTTTGCTCGTCAGTCATCTTGTCAGGATAATTGAAATCAAAACGCAAGCGCTCAGGCGTGATGTTGCTCCCCTTCTGCTCAACGCTGTCGCCCAAAACTATCTTGAGCGCTTTGTGTAGCAGATGCGTTGCTGTGTGCAGACGCGTCGATTCAACTGACTGGTCAGCCAATCCACCCTTAAACTTCTGCTCAGCACCTTGGCGAGATAATTCTTGATGGCGTTTAAATTCCTCATTATATGATTCAAGGTCAACGCGAGCACCGCGTTCAGAGGCAAGTTCTTCGATGAGTTCAACTGGGAAGCCATAGGTAGAGAACAGTCGAAATGCCTCCTGGCCGGTGATGATCTTGTCAAAATTCATCTTTTCAAATTCGCGCAAACCATTCTCCAGTGTCTGGCGGAACTTTTGCTCTTCTTTTGCAAGATTTTCCAGCACAAAATCCTTTCGATCGATGATTTCTGGATACGCCTCACCCATAATTGCAAAGACTGGCTCAGCCACGGCAGTTAAGAAGTTTTCATGGAGCCCAATCTTCTTCCCCGATCTGATACTCCGTCGCAACAAGCGACGCAAAATGTACCCCTGGTCAGTATTTGATGGCTCAATACCATTGCGATCACCCATGATCATGACTGACGCCTTTACATGATCAGCGATAATACGCATGACGCGCGTCGTCTGTTCATCGGCTGTATACGAACGTCCTGAAATTTCTTCAATTTTTGCGATGATTGCCACGAAGGCATCCGTCTGATAGTCGTCGGTGATCCCATTAAGCACCGCAACCGTACGCTCCAGTCCCATACCGGTGTCAATGTTTTGATTGGCAAGGGATTCAAGCGATCCATCCGGCTTGCGGTTAAACTGCATGAAAACATTATTCCAAATCTCAACCCAGCGATCGTCGCTTGGGTCAAATGCCGCCGGTGGCGTTGAGTCATGCCGCCAGTAAAAAATTTCTGTATCAGGGCCACATGGGCCAACAGGCCCAGCCGCCCACCAGTTATCGTTTTTGCCCAAAAATGCAATACGCTCTTCAGGATACCCCAACGAGCGCCAAACCTCCGCCCCCTCTTCATCGCGCGGTGCATCGTCATCACCCTCAAAAACTGAGACTGCCAAACGATCTTGCGGGATACTCAAAACGTCTGTTAGAAATTCATGCGCCCAGGTAATTGCTTCTTGCTTGAAGTAATCACCCAATGACCAGTTCCCCAACATCTCAAAAAAGGTGTGATGCGTCACGTCACCAACTTCTTCAATATCACCAGTGCGAATACATTTCTGCACATCAACGATGCGCTTGCCCTGTGGGTGCGGTTCACCTAAAAGATACGGCACCAATGGCTGCATGCCGGCCGTATTGAAGAGCACGGTCGGGTCGTTTTGCGGAATCAGTGAAGCGCTGGGAATACGAACATGGTCCTTTGACTCAAAAAAGGTTTGGAATTTTTCTCGAAGTTCTTTGGTAGTGTAATGCATAGAGTTTTCAGTTCTCAAAGTAGTTGTATTGTAGTATACGGAACTCACAAGAGCAAGTGTCTTAGTGTGCGGCGATAACACCACCCCCCAGGACGACCTCGCCGTCGTACAGAACGGCTGACTGTCCTGGAGTAACTGCTCGAATTGGCTCATTGAGCGTAATGCGCGTCCCCTGATCGGTCGATGCGACCGTGCACGCAACCGGCTCTTGTCGATACCGCACCTTCACCTGATATGCTCGGCCAGCTACCGGCAGTTGATTGATCCAACGTTCATCAGTAATCGTCATTTCTTGAGTGAAGAGACCGGGATGGGCCTCATCATTGGTCACTAAGAGCTGGTTTTCTTTGAAATTCTTCCCCACCACGTAGTACGGGCCCCCCGGGCCGCCAATTTCCAGCCCTTTACGTTGCCCGAAGGTAAATAATGGAAGCCCATTGTGTTGCCCTACCACCAGGCCGTTGGTATCGATAATATCGCCTGGTTCCATGCGCAACCAGCGCGAAAGAAACGTATTGTGTCCCTGCTCTGCAACAAAGCAGACTTCCTGTGAGTCCTGCTTGGTAAACACAGGTAATTTGTAGGCCTTGGCGAGTTCACGCACCTCCGGCTTGGTATATTCACCAAGCGGAAAGAGCAGATGTGCGACCGTGTCCTGATCAAGTCGATGTAAGAAATACGTCTGATCCTTTTGCATATCGCGCGGAAGCAGTAAATCGCTCGTGCCGTCAGTATTGTTGCGAATACGCGCATAATGCCCCGTTGCCACATATTCACACCCAAGCTCACGTGCTTTTTCTAAAAAATGCCCCGTTTTCACGAACTGATTACATCGAACGCACGGGTTGGGCGTATTTCCCGTCTCATACTCCTCAAGAAAATTGTCAACGATATATTCCTTGAAGCGAGGGCTCATATTGAGCGTGATCAGTTCAATACCAAGTGCATCGGCAACGCGACGCGCATCCATCATTGATTCAACTGAGCAACATTTATTTGAAACTTTTTTCTCACCATCAAACGTATCATCACTCCAAAAGCGCAAAAAAATACCCACGACATCATAGCCTTGTTCTTTGAGCAGTGCGGCAGCAGTTGAACTGTCAACGCCACCTGACATGCCGACGGCAACCTTTGGCTTGCGTTTCTTGAAAAACATACGAGTTAAAATATAACAAAATAAGCGAAATGTCAATCACTTATTGAGATTGTTTGAGCCTGGCGTGGGTGAGAATTGCCATACTATTCTGGCTGATGACCAAGCGTTATCTTTTTCTTGAAGGTGTTGGTTTCGAAAAGCTCGAATTCACTCTCACCATCAACCTGTAGTTGGATATGCGCAATAACACCGTGCTGCGTTTTCACCCCCCAATACTGATCAAAGAGAAAGTTTCCCAGTGAATAGAAAATTAACCCGCCGTTATAACGCTCAACCTCCTGGACCCAATGAGGATGATGCCCAATCACAACATCCGCACCCGCATCAATAAATGCCCTACCCACTCGAGTCTGCCTCTTCGTGTGTGGCTTGTACTCACGCCCCCAATGGGCTGAAATAATGAGAAAATCATGCGGTTCAAGATCGCGGATGTCGTGCAGATGTTCGGTTATATCATACGCTGAGCCGACAAAGTCATATGCCAAAAAAGCACAGCGAAGTCCTTTCACGGTGGTGTACACCGGATGTTGCTGACGACGGAGTGACCCAACGAGGTGATACCCCTGCTCACTCAGTCGATGGAAGGAATCGCGCCACGCCTCCTCACCCCAATCAAGGCTATGGTTATTGATCACGCTCAGGTGTGTAAAGTTACCGGCAGCAAGCACGTCCAGCATCGAAGGAGCCGCACGAAAAGTAATGCGTTTATCACGCTCACTCCCCTTGTCTGAGATAACGCTCTCAAGGTTGCCAAACACTATATCGCCACGCAAAAGGTCTGCAACGTCCTCAAAAAACCATGATGCCTGATGATGAGGCGCCTCGTCTTGTATCTGGCGCGACAGCATCACATCACCGACTGCGGTGAGTGTAATGCTATTTTTTCCGTGCATGCAAATAAAAAATATTCTTGCCGCGCATCAACCACTTGTTTTCAAACTCCGTGACGAAGTTTTTTGTGAGGTAGTCAGACGCGTGGAGATCCTCTGAACGCTCTAATACCTCAAAGCCTTCTTGCGGGAGCGTGCTCAGCGAGTATTCATAGAGCGCCTTGTTGTCAGTTTTCATGAAGATGTCACCGTGCGACGTCAAAACATCACGATAGCGCGCGAGAAATACCGGTGACGTAAGTCGGTGCTTAGCATGACGATCTTTGGGCCACGGATCAGAAAAATTCAGATAGATTGCCGCGATTTCACCCGGAGCAAACCACTCGGTCAGCTGTTGGGCACGACCGTTAATAATCTTGAGAAGACCTGCTTCAATGTGCGGTTGATTCTTTTTGGTCGACTTCCATATCCGAAATTCTTTTATCTCGAGACCAATGTAGTTATACGAAATTGCCTGCTCCTCATTGTACGCAATGAGCTGCTGCAAAAAACCGCCATTCCCCATACCAATTTCCAACGCGATTGGATTATCAGTATTGAAAGCCTCCCGATTCCACGTACCGCGCAATGAGGCAAGATGAGCAGGGTCCTTAAATAAGTTCACGTTATCATACCGTGACTGCATCCCCTCAATCACCTGTTGCTTGATGCGCGGCATGAGGAACTTATTTAGAAAATCGTACGTTCTTTTGAGTTTTTGATTAATGCAAATGCTTCTTCAGCGGTATCAACCACATGGAAGAGCTTCTTGTCGTCTGGTGAGATTGTCTTCATAGCAAGCATCTTCTCAACCCACGCCATGCACGGATCCCAAAATTCCTTACCTACGCAAACCATTGGAAGAGGGTGCATTTTTTTGGTCTGCACCAACGTGACCATTTCAAAAAACTCATCAGCTGTACCAAAACCACCTGGGAAGAAGATATACGCCTGCGCGGACGAAGCCAGCATCACCTTACGGGTGAAGAAGTAGTAAAAGGCAGAACTTTTTTTGACATACGGATTAATACGCTGTTCAAAAGGAAGTTGAATGTTAATACCAATTGACTCGCCGCCCGACTTAAACGCGCCCTTGTTCCCCGCCTCCATAATACCAGCGCCACCCCCGGTAATAACCGCAAACCCTGCCTTACCAGCGAGATAGGCAAATTTTTCCGCCTCCTTATACCATCGTGAGTTAGGGCTGAGTCGAGCAGAACCAAAGATAGTAATTTCTTTACTAAAATTAGAAAGGAATTGAAATCCACTTACAAACTCACCCATAATACGGAAAATTCTCCACGAAAGATCAGAAAGTTGTCGAATTTCAACGCCGCCTGTTTCAATTTCATTTGGTTCAAGTGGCACACGACAAATCCCCTGAAAATCGCAAAGTGGTTCAGCCTCTTGTCGTTTTTTTGGTTGCGCTTTTTTCTGAGCCATACAGTCGTCGTCTAAAGAATTAAGATGCTCATAGTATACCACAGGTTGTTATATGCGATGAAATAACTTCTCAAGCTCTGTCTTGGTAATCTGCTTCATAAAAGGACGTCCGTGACAGCAGGTCAGCTTATCCTGCGGTAATGCTTGAATTTGCCCAATCAGCGCTTGCTGCTCTTCTGGCGTCAGAAGGTCATTAAACATAATAGCCCCTCGGCATGAAGCGTACTTGACCGCAAGGTGTTGTTTTTCTTCCAGACTATGCAGATGATCAAAGTGATCCGCATCAAGGTCATCGATAATCCCCTTGAACAGTTTGGTAATATCAACCCTCACCAGATCTTGCGGCACCGCATGCACGACGACCGCATTCCCACCAAACTCTTCATACGCAAATCCAATCCCCTCCAGCATCTCGCGCGCCGCTTGCGCAACCACCACCTCACGATGAGAAAGATCAAGCGTCAACGGCATCAGCAGTTTTTGACTGCGTGGTGCGCGCGACGCATACTCATGTAAAAACTTTTCGTAATTCACTCGTTCAGCCGCAGCGTGTTGATCAATAACGAGGAATCCTTCTTCGTTTTCGACGATGATATATGACTTATGCACTTGTCCGATAATTTTCCAGTGGTGCTTGCGCGGCTGTTCGTGGCGCACAAACGCCGAGCGTGAGGGCGTTGGCGGAGGCACTTCAAAAGCTTCGTGATGCGGCGTCCGTGCCGTCGACGTACTACCACTACCTACTTCGTGCTTATGAAACGACGACGTTGGAGGAAGAGCCTCCGTCGGCTTAAAAACAAATCCTGACGAACCTACCGGCTCATACGCCTTGTTGGCAGCATACGAGTGGATGAGGTCCGTTGAGGTGAGTATATTATTTTGTACTAAAAGATTTTTAATTGAGGCGCGCACCAACTTGAAAACTTCATT
>CAZIQD010000017.1:13335-16977 GCA_964541715.1 uncultured Gammaproteobacteria bacterium | reverse complement strand
ATTCTTGAAGCGCTCTATTTTTTCCTCCCTGCATATGTTGCCAACATGGCACCGGTCTTTGCGGTAAAAATACTGCCACATTGGAATACGCCGATGGATTGCGGTGTGATATGGCGGGACAAGCCTTTACTGGGAACTCACAAGACATGGCGCGGACTGTTCGCCGGTATTGTTGCGGCGATTGGCGTTGTGTATACGCAGCAGGCAGCACTTGCCGTTCCTGTGTTTGCAGCCATGAGCATCGTGCCCTACTATGAGGTGAACGTCCTTGCGCTGGGAGCCTTGCTGGGAGTAGGTGCATTGTTGGGAGACGCCCTCAAGAGTATGATCAAGCGTCGGGTGGGCAAGCAGTCGGGGGAACGTTGGATGCCCTATGATCAGCTTGATTTCGTGATCGGAGGGCTCTTGGCGGTGAGCGTGCTGTATGTGCCCAGTTGGCAGCACATCATTGCGTTGCTACTGGTCTCCCCGGTACTCCATATCGCCGTTAATTATCTGGGGTATGTCATGAAATTGAAACAAGTCCCTTGGTAACACTCATATGTCATATCGCACGACGGAACGAACATTTTACGCACGCTCCTCTCAATTGCGAGAGCGACTTTTTGCGCCACTCTTAAAATTCTTGGCGCACTATCGGATAACGGCAAATCATATCACGTTTATTCGTATGGCGCTTTTTGTAGCGCTCGTGGTGTATCCGCTCTTTGTGCGTGGTGCGCTCGTGTTTGCCACCGTGATGTACTTCGCGGTCTTTTGGCTGCTTGATACGCTTGATGGCCAACTTGCGCGATATACCAACACCTCAAGCGATAAAGGCAAGTTTAACGATGTTTTCGTTGACCAGCTCGGTTATGCAATCTATATTATGGGGTTGGCATTTGCCGGTGTCTCGGACTTGTTTATTCTGTTTTATCACGTTATTATCAGTGGAGCAGTCTACGTGCTGGCAATTGTGCAAAAAAACGAAACCCAGCCCTCCGACTGGCTGGTACGACCCGAGCCCAATCTGTCATATTTCAAGCTGATTGCGCATCTGGCAATTATCATCCTCTTACTCTTTGGCATTAATCTGGTTGACCTCACCTTTGGCTTTTTGAACATCTGGATGACGCTTGCCGCGGTGATCTATTTCTATCGCCTCCAACATCAAACGTTTAAATCTTAACGCATCGACTGGTATGTCTTTGGAAACCAAATTACTTGCCCTTGGTCTGTCTGAAAAAGAAGTTGCCGTGTATCTGGCTATGTTGTTTTTGGGCCCCTCAACAGCACAAGATATCTCGACACGTGCCAAAGTCAACCGCGCGACGACGTACGTGATGCTGGACTCGTTGGTAGACGCAGGACTTGCGTCGCAAATCACAAAAGACAAGAAAACGCTCTTCCAATCTGAAGATCCTATTCAATTGCTGCGCGTATTGGAAAAAAAGAAAAACGATGTTGACGAGCGGATGGGGCAGGCACGCGGCGTTATCCCTGAGCTCCAGGAGTTATTTAATTTGAACCGCACGAAGGTAAACGTGCGATTACTGGAAGGGCGCGAGTCAGTAAAAATTATTCAAAACGAAATTGCCCGCTCCAAGAATCGCGAGTTTGATAATATTTTTAATTGGAATTTGGCGAGCGACAAGTATCCGGTTTCAGAGAAGGATCATCGACGTATCTATTACAAAAAGGAATTTAAGGTGCGTACGATCATGACGTATGACGCCAAGAAGCCGGTGCAGCACCTGGAGTTTCTGAAAAACGAGGAGCGTCGCATGTTGCCGCAAGAAAAGTTCCCGATCTTTGGAGAGGTGATTTTGTATGACAACAAGGTGGCAATTATCAATTCAACTGACCGGCTCTTTGGACTCATTATCGAAGATGAGTCGATGCACAAAACCTTCAAAACAATTTTTGACCTGGCGTGGATCGCGTCTGAAGAGTATCAGGTAAAGAAAAAATAGGAATATAAAAGGGCCACCTCCTTTCGGGGGTGGCCGTGTGTTTTGGCTCAGTGCGGCGGTGTGCGCTGAGGTGCTTTTCCAAAACGACTACTCAGCCGTTCGTGCTGCACGCACAGGTGAACGACGAGCTACTGACAACGCGTTGCGCGTCGGGGGAGCGCTAGTGGCAGGTACAGGGGCGACGATACCACCGCTGCCAGTCTTTGTACGCCACGCCAGTGGGGCATGAGTACGGGACCGTGATCCCCAAGGGATCGCGCGGTGACAGGCCACCTTTGCCACAGTGCCGGAACGTGTCAGGCGCCTGCGTTTGAGTAACGCATTTTCTGACAACGGGACGAACCCTCCGGCTGGGATGAGGAGTAGCCACCGCCGGACCCATGTGAGAGTCTTAGGTGGCCGACTTCATGGGCATTGCTGCCTCCTGAGGAAGGGATAAGGGACAAGGTGCGCGCGTCTCACAACGAGTTCGCGTGCGTCAGGGAAGTTGATGCAAGCTCCTTTCGAAAACAACTCACCCTTGGTCTTATAAGTATAGCACCCCACGTGCTTGGCATGCGCATACCGATGTGGATATCTTCGCTCAAAAGGGGTGATTGTGCTATACTAGAAACAATGAATAATGAGATTTCTATGTCTGACGGAAAAATTTTCTTTACCAACCTGGACGAGCTCAAAAAAGGCTTTGACGATGACACGGGAATAGAGGGCGTCGCTGATGCCACGCGAACAGCACAACCCCAGTGGTTCATGGAAGATTATGAAGGGCAGCTCTCAGTCGACGTGTATCAAACGGATGACGAGATTGTCATTAAATCAACCATTGCCGGTGTGGAGCCGGAGGATTTGGATATCTTTTTGCACGATGACTTGTTGACGATCCGAGGTAAGCGTCAGCAGATCAAGGAGCAGAAAGATTCGCACTATTTCTACAAAGAATGTTACTGGGGCGGGTTTTCACGCTCGATTATCTTGCCAGTTGAGGTAAATCCCGATAAGATAGACGCAGACCTCAAGAATGGGATTTTAACGATTCGCTTACCCAAGATTGAGCGCACCAAGACCGTCTCAATTTCTGTTAAAAAGCACAAATAATGTCAGAATCATCGCAAAAAATTAAATTTACCGTCGCTACCTTGGAAGAGGAACGTGCTATTTTGGAGACAACTGACGGACAGCGGATTACGGTTGGATTAACTGCGCTCCGCGGAGATATTCAGCAGGGCGATGTGCTTTACGCAGTCTTTACGGAAACAGAAGAAGAGAAGACCGTGCGTGATATGGCAAAAGAAACACTCAACGAACTACTCCATGTGGAAGATTCTCAAGCATAAGATCGGCGCCGACGAGGGGCGTACTGCAGAGCGAGCGGCGTATGTCACCGCTCTTTTTGTAATTGGCGTACTTGTTGTGGTGCTTGCCGCACCGGTTGTTGCCTATAATGTGTATCATGCAGAGCATATCTACCCGGGAGTCGCGATTGACGGCGTGCAGGTGGGAGGTAAGACGCCGCAGGAGGCGAGCACGCTCTTACAGTCATATATTTCTGATCTTGATCGGCGCGGTATTCCTTTTCGCGCGGGTGGCAAGACGATTGCACTCATGCCGACACAGTCCGCGCTTGACGACCTTGATCTGACCTATGAGCTGATCGGTCTGTATGCGGATGATATGATTGCCGATGCGTTTG
>CAZIQD010000017.1:12095-13235 GCA_964541715.1 uncultured Gammaproteobacteria bacterium | reverse complement strand
AATGACGAGAAGCTGATGGCATACGTGACGGAACTTGCGGGGGCGGTGAATACGGCGCCTCAAGACGCGGTATTGCGTTTCAATGCAGATAAGACCGAAGTCGTTGAATTTGTGCCGCAGCGCTCAGGGCGTTCGGTGAATATTGAGGAAAGTACGCAGTTGATAGCCGAGACATTTTTCGAAAAAGCTTTTCAAGAAGACGCGGGTGATGTTGTTCGCGTTGCACTCGTTGTCGATGAGGCGATTGCTGATATTGAGTTGGAAGAGTTGAATGACTTGGGAATCAAAGAATTACTTGCGATTGGCGAATCTGACTACGCCGGATCACCAACCAATCGTCGCCATAATATCGAAGTCGGTCGTAAATCGTATGACGGCATCTTGTTGGCACCCGGCGAGGAGTTTTCGGCACTGAGGTATTTAGGTGCTGTCGACGCGTCGAACGGCTACTTGCCAGAATTGGTGATTAAGGGTAATGAGACAGTTCCTGAGTATGGTGGAGGGCTGTGTCAGGTGTCGACGACGATGTTTCGCGCGGCGCTCAACGCAGGGCTTGATATTACAGCGCGTCGCAACCACTCGTATACGGTAAGCTACTACAGTCCGATCGGAACTGATGCGACGATTTATGACCCGGCACCTGATTTTAGATTCAAGAACGACACCGGACATCATATCCTGATTCACACCATCAACGACCGGACGCGCTCAAAATTGGTTTATGAAATTTGGGGAACGTCTGATGGGCGAAAAATTGAAACGACGACACCAGTAACCTATGACTGGGTAGCAGCACCGCCCACCAAGATTGTCGAGACGACTGATTTACCGCCGGGGACTAAGAAGTGTACTGAGTCGGCACACGCCGGCGTGAAGGCATACTTTGATCGCTTCATTACACGCGCTGACGGAACCAAAGATGAAGAGCGCTTTCATTCAACGTATCGCCCATGGCAGGCAGTTTGCTTGGTGGGCGTTGAGTCATTGAGTACTGATGAAGAAGCGCCGCCAGAAGAAGGGGAAGAGGTCACCGAAGATGCTGAGACCCCCGGACCAGAGGCAGTAATTGAAGAATAAAAAAAGTCGAGCGTCATGCTCGATTTTTTAGTTGATTCGGAGTGTGCTCATAAGTTGGCAGAC
>CAZIQD010000017.1:9009-11995 GCA_964541715.1 uncultured Gammaproteobacteria bacterium | reverse complement strand
GAGCGTCATGCTCGATTTTTTAGTTGATTCGGAGTGTGCTCATAAGTTGGCAGACAAGAAAACAAATTATTGTAGAGATCGAGCTAAAAGCCAGATCCAAACAGAAATTTGTTCCCATGCTTATCGTGCCTGCCAGCTTATGGTCGCACTACGGGAAGATGTTATCTCGAAAAGTCGACAGACCCTTCAACTATGTTCAGGGTCATCTACCGACTCTTCGTGCCCAGACTCTGAGCATGCCGAAGAGTCGGCAGACAAGAAAGCAAATTATTGTAGGGATCGAGCCAAGGCCAGATCCAAACAGAAATTTGCTCCCATGCTTATCGTGCCTGCCGGCCTTCAAAGACAACAAAAACGATGAAAAGAAAATTTATCGGTCCTGGCAGTATAGCAGATATTGAGGAATTGTCAAGAGTCCCATAGTGAACAAGCTGTTATGAGGCTGTGGAAGGGGTGTGGAAAAGTAAAGTGTATAATAAATGACTAAGATTAGGGTAATTAAAGTGGCGGTCTTTCAGGTGTTGTTGACGAAATTCAGTAATATGCTACATTAATACGATTATTGAGGCTGGAGAGTTACTTCTTTGAGATGTGGAAGGATAAAGAAGGAGCTCCCTGGGTTTAATAATGAAACCGGCAGTATATCCGACTGTAAAAATCGGACGATCTTTTTTAGAGGGGGTTTGGTAATGGCAACAGAACAGTCGTCGATCACATCAGAGCGGGTCGAGCAGCAGCTACAAAGCTGGGCTCAGGCCTACGCAAGTGTCGGCATCATCATTGATCCCGCAAAGGTCATCATCTTGCCCCACCAAGTTGACTTCGATCGGTTGATTGTTGTTCCTCAAGGAATGACTGCGCGACAGGCATTCGAACTGTGCGGACAGGTCATGCCTGTCAATCGGTGTGATGAAGATCTCAGCCTGGATGAGCTGGATATGAACAGTCCTCGTACTGCTCAAAATGAGGCTTACGCCGTTTGGTATCGCGATATCATTGAAGATGAGAATCACGAATGCAAGATTGACGATCAACTCAAGTTTACCTTGACGGAGCGACTCCTGATTGCGTGGAAATACTTCCTGGAAACAGGAAAGTTGCTGTACAGAAGTACGATTACCAGTTCGCCTCGAACGAGATGGGCGAGGGGTGAGTTTTTCCTCGTCTCTTGTTGGGATGCCTCCAGTGAGAGAGGAGGGGTGTTATACATCTCTCACTCGGATGCTAATGAGTATTTCTTCGACACCCTTCCCTCCGATCTTCGTTCACCACGTTCGGCGTGATGCAGCTACGGATGGTCAGGACAGTTTCCGTTCGTTCCCCGCCTCGAGTTTATCGAGAGGCGGGGCTTTTTTCTTTTTGCGAAATAATAAAAGGAGCCCTGCTGAGCAAGGCTCCTTTTAGAGGATTACTTGATAATCTTATCAATAATGCCGTACTTCTTGGCCTCATCCGCGCTCATGTAGTAGTCGCGGTCGGAGTCTTTTTCTACCTGTGTTTTTGATTTGCCGGTATTTGCCGCCAAGATGTCATTGAGGCGATCTTTGGTCTTGAGGATGTGTTCTGCGGCGATCTTGATGTCAGAGGCCTGTCCTTGTGCGCCTCCCAGTACCTGGTGGATCATGACTTCAGCGTTGGGCAGGGCAAAGCGTTTACCTTTGGTTCCTGATGAGAGGATAAAGGCACCCATTGATGCGGCAAGTCCGATGCAAATAGTCGAGACGTCTGGCTTCACGAAGTTCATCGTGTCATAAATGGCAAGTCCCGCAGAAACTGACCCCCCCGGTGAGTTGATGTAGAGATGAATATCTTTTTTCGGATCCTCTGCCTGTAAGAAGAGTAGCTGCGCAATCACGATGTTGGCAACAGTGTCATCAATGGGCGTGCCCAAAAAGATAATACGCTCCTTGAGGAGGCGCGAGTAAATATCAAAAGCGCGTTCTCCCATGGGAGTTTTTTCAATAACGGTTGGTACTAAGTATTGGTATCGTTCATTCGTCATGGTAAGGGGTTATGAATGGTATGTCCATTATAGGTAATACGGGTCGATTAGGCAACTTGCCAGCCCTGCGGCGTTTGCACGAGCGCTCCGTGCACTTGGAACCCTGCTGCCTTCTTGTGTCCACCGCCGCCCCACAGCGCCGCGATTTTGGCGACATCGATGTCGTCGCGAGTCGTGCGCAGCGACCCCTTGATCAGATTTGGTGTTTCTTCAATGAGGAGCATGACGCAGCGGACACCCTCCAGGTTATTCAAAAAGTTCACCAAGCCATCCAGTGCGTCGCGTTCCACGCGATTGTGTGCAAAGTCTTCCTGCGTGATGATGGTATACGCCAAGCCATAGGTAGGGTTAATCGTCAGGCGGGAAAAGACATCACCCCACAGATTAAGTGAGGGGATATTTTTACTTTTGATAACATGCTGATTGATTTCGGGGATTTTTGCGCCCAACCGCACGAGGTGCGAAGCAGCATCCAGCGATGACTGGCGCGTTGCCGAGTTGGTGAAATGCCCTGTGTCGGTAATGATGCCCGTCATCAGGCAGGTCGCCATGGCGTGAGTGATGGGAATATTGTTGGCGATGAAGAAATCATACATCACCTCGCACGTTGATGATGCTTCGGGCTTGATATAGTTGCACGTCCCAAATCGCTCGTTGGTGTAGTGATGATCAATATTAATACAGGTACCGTGCTCATGCTCGGTAAAATGGGGGGTGAGGTGCTGGTGCACCTTTGATTGGCGCAACGAGCCATGATCCAGGCAGATGAAGGCGTCATAACTTTTCAGGTCAAGCTGCTGCAACGATGAGGTGTAGCGACGGATGCCGGGTAGGTACTGAAAGTAGGGAGCAGGAGCATCAGCGCAGAAAAGGTCGTGAGAGATGCCCTTGTTTTCCAGATAGTGTGCCAACGCCAAAGTTGAGCCCAACGTATCCCCATCGGGATTGGCGTGTGAGATCAGTAAGATATGACGATGCCGTGTA
>CAZIQD010000017.1:0-8909 GCA_964541715.1 uncultured Gammaproteobacteria bacterium | reverse complement strand
CGTATCCCCATCGGGATTGGCGTGTGAGATCAGTAAGATATGACGATGCCGTGTAATTTCGGCATGCAGTTGTTGTGGCGTGAGCTGTGACATGAGACAGGTTACGAGTTCGTTTCATCAGTATCAGCCTTGCCAAGGTCAAGCTCGCTGAGAATACGGTCAACTTCACTGCCGTACGCCTCTTTGTCATCAATGGCGAAGCGAATGAAGGGGACGACGCGGGCAAAAATCTCGCCGGCAAGTTCGTGACGAAGGTGCTTTGCCTGAGAGCGGAGGAGGTCAAGTGCGGTTCCTTGTCGATTGTGCGGAAAGACGGAGATGAAGACCGTGGTGTTCTTGAGGTCGTCTGAGACCATGACGCGGGTAATGCCCACGACGACTTCTGAGGGGAGCTCAACTTCCCGGGCAATGAGCATCGCCAGGGACTCTTTGATTTGTTGTGCAAATTGATCGGTTCGTTGGGACATGGGGAGGGTTAAAGATTAAGGTTAAAGATTAAGGTTAAAGATTGAAGGTGAAGGGGGCTTCTAACCTTGTACCTTCTAACCTTGTACCTTTTTTCTCATGTTCTCATAGAGTATAGCACTGTATCACGAGTAGGCGTTATGGTCAAGAAAACGGGGGTTTTGGGAGGTTTTGAGGGTTCTGTGGGTAAGGTGTGGATATCGTGAGGAGGGCTGATCACGGGTTGCTATTGACAACATTCCCTATTTTAGCTAAAATCTTTACACGTTTTGTACACGTTGAAAAAGTTACCTACTTCGGGTTGTACTACTTGAAGTATGCGACGTTTTCTCAACAGTGTTGTGTATCAAACGCACCCGCTTAATAATAATAAGCAATATAAAGTGGGGTTCAACTTCGGTCTCAAATTGTAAGTGTTGAAAGCAACACCATGGGTAGGTGGTGCTGTTTGTTTTTTTATCACGAGAATAAAAAAACGCGCCGGAGGGATTCACAACGCATAAGGAGCTGTACAGCTCTGGTACAAGTATACCATTTTTCTATACATGGATCAATAATTCATTAAGTGCATTGGCATGGCGGCAAAAAAGGCACAGGGGAATAATCGGGTAGCTCCACGCAACCCGTTTGCGATTCCACAGGAACGCAAGTTTTACACGGACTTTCATAAGCATATGGATGTTCCTGATCTCATTGAGATTCAGAAGAGTTCATATGAATGGTTTTTCAAGACAGGGCTTGAAGAGCTGTTTGATGAAGTTGGTGATGTTGAAGACTTTGGAGAGCGCGGTATTAAGTTGCGCTTTAAGGAGTATCACCTGGATGAGGCAAAGTTTGACGAAAACACCTCAAAAGAAAAGAACATTACGTACGAAGCGCCTTTGCGCGTGACCGCCGAGCTCGAATTTGCTGACGGCAAAAAGCAACAACAGGAAATTTACTTGGGCGACTTTCCGCTCATGACCGACCGCGGTACCTTTATCATTAACGGTATTGAACGTGTCGTTGTATCGCAGATCATTCGATCGGCGGGTGTTTTCTTTACCTCTGAATTTTTGCGCGGTAAGCGTTACTATGGAGCGAAGGTCATCCCAAACCGCGGTGCGTGGCTTGAAATTGAAACAGACACCAACAATGTCTTGTGGGTGAAGATTGACCGTAAGCGTAAAGTTGCGCTGACCTCACTCTTCCGTGCCTTTGGATTTGGTACCAATGATGAAATTTTGGAGCTCTTCAAGGATGTTGACACCAACCCTGACCTCTCATATATCGCCAATACTTTGGCCAAAGATGTTGCCACCAACGAAGAAGAAGGTTTGATCGAAGTCTACAAGCGTATTCGTCCGGGAGACCTGGCGACTGCTGATAACGCAAAGTCATTGATCCACTCGATGTTTTTTAACTTCGACCGTTACGACTTTGGACGCGTCGGACGCTATAAGATCAACAACCGCTTCAACTACGACATTCCAAACACCCCTGAAACGCGTATTTTGCGCCGCGAAGATTTGATTGACATTACCAAAGAGGTAATTCGTTTGAACATCACGCAAAACGCTCCTGATGATATTGACCATCTCTCAAACCGCCGTGTCCGTGCTGTCGGTGAGTTGATCCAAAACAAGATCCGTATCGGTCTTGCTCGTATGATTCGTATCATTCGCGACCGTATGTCAACGATGGACATCGACTCAATGTCGCCATCACGTTTGGTGAATGCGCGTCCGGTGATTGGTGTGGTGAAGGAGTTCTTTATGAGCTCACAGTTGTCACAATTCATGGATCAGACCAACCCGCTCGCCGAATTGGAGCACAAGCGCCGTATCTCAGCGATGGGACCGGGAGGTTTGTCACGTGAGCGCGCAGGGTTTGAAGTTCGTGACGTACACACGACGCACTATGGGCGTATCTGTCCGATTGCGACGCCGGAAGGTCCAAACATTGGACTTGTCGGTCACTTGGCGTCATACGCACGTACCAATGAATATGGATTTATCGAGACCCCATACCGCGTGGTGGAGAAGAAGTTGCTCGAAGAGGTAACTGATCCTATCAGTGGTAAGACGCTCAAGAAGGGGGCTGTGCTGACGAAGCCACAGATTGATGCATTGCGTGAGAAGAAAATTCAGTTTAAGGCAGAAGCGCGCGTCACTGACGAGATCGTCTATTTGAACGCATTACAGGAAGAGCGCTCAGTAACGACTGCGGCAAATACATTGTATGACTCGGCAACTGGTAAGTTTACTAATGCTAAGGGAGAAGTTCGCCGCTTTGGTCAGCCGACAACCTATGACTTGAATCTGGTTGATTATATTGACGTTGCCTCAAACCAAATCATCTCAATTGGAACATCGATGATTCCATTCTTGGAGCATGACGATGCGGTCCGCGCCCTCATGGGAACGAACATGCAACGTCAGGCCGTGCCGACGATTCGTCCGCAGGCTCCGTATGTGGGGACAGGTGTTGAAGAAGTTGCCGCATACTACTCAGGACATGTTGCGATTGCCCCAGACAAGGGAACAATCTCATATGTTGACGGTCATCGCATCGAGCTCGTGACGGATAAGGGTGATGTGCATACCTTTGATTTGAACAAATTTAAACGTAGTAACGCCTCAACCTGTATCAACCAGCATCCAACCGTGAAGTTGGGAGAAAAGGTGAAGAAGGGGCAGGTGCTCTCAGACGGTCCGGCAATTGCGGACGGTGAGTTGGCACTGGGTCAAAACGTGTTGGTCACCTTCTTGTCATGGCAGGGGTACAACTACGAAGACGCGATCATCTTATCGGAGAAATTGGTGCATGATGACCGCTATACCTCAATTCACATCGAACACTACCAGGTTGAAGTTCGTGAAACCAAGCTTGGTCCCGAAGTGATCACGTCTGACATTCCAAACGTTGGTGAAGAAAAACTGAAGAACTTGGATGAAAACGGTATTATCCGCGTTGGTGCTGAAGTAAGCTCGGGCGACATTTTGGTCGGTAAGATTACACCAAAGGGTGAATCTGAGCTTTCAGCAGAAGAGCGCCTCTTGCGCGCGATCTTTGGAGAAAAGGCGCGTGACGTACGCGACTCATCATTGATCTTGGAGCACGGTGACCACGGTAAGGTTGTCGACATCAAGACCTTCTCTGCGGAAAACGGCGACAAGTTGCCACCGGGCGTGATTCAGATGATTCAGGTGTCAGTTGCTGACATCCGCAAGATTCAAGTTGGTGACAAGATGGCGGGTCGTCACGGTAACAAGGGTGTTATCTCTCGTATCGTTCCAGTTGCTGATATGCCATTTTTGGAGGACGGTACGCCAATTGACGTGATGCTCTCACCATTGGGTGTGGTCTCTCGTATGAACTTGGGGCAGATTTTGGAAACACACCTTGGGTTGGCAGTGCAAAAACTTGGATTTAAGGTAGCGACGCCAGTACTGTATGGTATCGAAGAAGAAACGATTAAGAGCTTGCTTGGTGAGGCGGGATATCCAACTGATGGTAAGCTGCAGCTCCACGATGGACGTACCGGTGAACCGTTTGACCACAAATCAACCGTTGGATACAAATACATGCTCAAACTGGCGCACATGGTGGAAGACAAGATGCACCAGCGAAGTATCGGGCCATACTCACTGATTACGCAGCAGCCACTCGGAGGTAAGGCGCAATTCGGTGGACAGCGCTTCGGAGAAATGGAAGTATGGGCGCTGGAAGGATACGGAGCAGCGCACACCTTGCAGGAAATTTTGACCATTAAATCAGACGATGTTTCAGGACGGTCAAAGGCGTACGAATCTATTATTAAAGGAGAACCAATTGAAGAGCTGTCAATTCCTGAATCATTTAACGTGCTCGTTCGCGAGCTCAAAGGTCTCGCGTTAGATGTGGAGTTGCTTAAAGACGGTAAAGTCGTGCAAGAAAATGATGCCGCAGATCGCGCGCAGAAGAAGAAATAATTCCTCACGACATTAACTCAAGACACATCTATGTTTGTACAAAAAGGAACACCAACAGACTTCAATGGAATCCGCCTCAAGGTGGCGTCACCAGCAACGATGCGCGACTGGTCGTACGGTGAGGTAACCAAAGCGGAAACCATTAACTACCGCACACAAAAACCGGAAAAGGACGGTCTCTTTGATGAAAAGATTTTTGGACCGACCAAGGACTGGGAGTGTTATTGTGGTAAGTATAAAAAGATCCGCTACAAAGGGATCGTGTGTGATAAGTGTGGCGTTGAGGTAACGCATTCTTCAGTTCGCCGTGAACGTATGGCGCATATTGAGCTTGCGGCTCCGGTAACCCACATCTGGTTTTTGCGCGGCGTCCCATCTCGCTTGGGATTGATGCTTGACGTTTCTGCACAGGCACTTGAAAAAGTTATTTACTTCGCGAGCTTCATCATTACCAATGTGGAGGAAGAGGGGCGCAAGGAGGCAATAGGTCAGCTCAAGGAAGAGTATGCGGCGCAGATGAAGCAAATTGAAGCGCAGGCAAAAAATCAAATCAAGCAACTTCAGGACAATCCAAAGCTTGAGGAAAAAGAAAAGTTGAACAAGATCACCTCATTGAACGCAGTGAAGGATGAGCAGCTTGCTGAGCTTGAGGAAGAGTACGTCAAGACAGAAAAAGAGCTCAAGGATCTGGCAATTAAGCAGATTATCTCAGAAAACGAATACCAGGACTTGTCACTCAAGTTTGGGCATTTGTTTGAGGCACGTATCGGTGCTGAGGCGATTTATGAATTGCTCTCACAAATTGACCTGGCAAAAATCACCAAGGAACTTCAGGCAGACCTTGATGAATCAAAGGGTGCGAAGAAAGAAAAGCTTCAGAAGCGCCTTCAGTTGTTTAACAGCTTGAAGCGTAATGACATCCGACCTGAGTACATGTTGCTCCAGGTATTGCCGGTGATCCCTCCTGATTTGCGACCGATGGTATCGTTGGACGGTGGTCGTTTTGCGACATCTGATTTGAATGATTTATACCGCCGCGTTATCAACCGCAATAACCGTCTCAAAAAACTGCAGGAGCTCAACGCGCCGGAAGTCATCATGCGTAACGAAAAGCGCATGTTGCAAGAAGCGGTCGACGCGCTCTTTGATAACTCTGCTCGCGCGACCAAGACAACGACTGCGTCGACGGGACAGAAGCGCCAACTCAAGTCATTGGCCGACTTGCTGAAGGGTAAGCAGGGACGTTTCCGCCAGAACTTGTTGGGTAAGCGTATCGACTACTCTGGACGTTCAGTTATCGTCGTAGGTCCAAAGCTCAAGTTGAGCCAGTGTGGTCTGCCAAAACGTATGGCACTCGAATTGTTTAAGCCATTTGTCATTTCGCAGCTGATCAAGCGCGAATACGTGCATAACATTCGCTCGGCAAACAAATTTATCGAAGCAAACCGTCCTGAAATCTGGGACATTCTTGAAGAAGTCGTTGCGGATGCACATGTACTCTTGAACCGTGCGCCAACGCTGCACCGTCTGGGTATCCAGGCCTTCCAGCCAATTTTGATCGAAGGTAAGGCGATTCAGTTGCACCCGTTGGTGTGTACTGCGTTTAACGCCGACTTTGACGGAGACCAGATGGCGGTACACGTGCCGTTGACTGATCAGGCGAAGTGGGAAGCTGCCAACATCATGTTGTCGGCAAAGAACTTGCTCAAGCCCGCTGACGGTCGTCCGGTGGTTACACCAAAGATGGACATCGTGTGGGGACTCTTCTATATCACTGATATGGATGCTGTTGAGCAGCCACGTGCCTTTGGAAGTGTTAAGGAAGCGAAGCTTGCTTCACAGACAGGCATTGTCACATTGCGCGATCAGGTGAAGGTGCGCGTGATCAATAAAGAAGGAAAGAAAGAAATTATCGAAACAACCGTTGGACGATTGATGTTTAATGAGATCGTTCCTGAAGGTATGCCATACTTCAACCAGCGCGTTGACTCAAAGACGCTCTCTGATATCGTGAAGTACATTCTTGAAAAGATGGGTACTGACGTGACGGCGAAGTTTTTGGACGACGTGAAGAACTTGGGGTACCAGCAGCTGACGCTATCAGGGTACTCGTGGGGTATGGATGACTTGCCAACAATTACCGAAAAGCCAGCCTTGATTAAGCAGGGTGAGGAAGCAGTTGAAAAGATTCACCAGCAGTACGAAGAAGGTTTGCTGACACGCTCAGAACGCTACGGTAAAATTATTGAAACATGGACCGAAGTGAAGGATAAGATTGTCGAATTGACAAAGGGGTCGCTGAACGAAAAAGGCCCAGTCTTCTCAATGATTAGTGCCGGTGCCCGTGGTTCATGGGGGCAGGTGGTGCAGATGGTCGGTATGAAGGGTCTTGTATCTTCACCATCAGGTGAAATTATCGAACTCCCAGTAAAAGGAAACTTTAAGGCGGGATTTGATATCTTGGAATACTACATCTCGACACACGGTTCTCGTAAAGGTTTGACGGATACGGCATTGCGTACGGCAAATGCCGGATACCTGACGCGTCGTCTCGTGGATGTGGCGCAGGATGTGGTGATTACACATGAAGACTGTGGCGACAAGGAAGGTCAGATTTATACCAAAGAAGAGTCAGAGGTGATCGGCGTGAAATTACTTGATCGCGTCTGGGGTCGTGTTGTCTTGGAAGAAGTGAAGCACCCTGAGACAGGTGAAGTTGTGGTTAAGAAGAACGGACACATTGATGAAGACGCGCTCCGCGCCCTTGATGGTGCTGATGTCTCGTATGTGCGTGCACGCTCAGTGCTCACGTGTAACTTGCATAAAGGTGTGTGTGCCAAGTGTTATGGATTTGATCTAGGGCACAACAAGCCGGTGAAATTGGGAATGTCTGCGGGTATTGTTGCCGCGCAGTCAATCGGTGAGCCGGGTACCCAGTTGACGATGCGTACGTTTCACTCAGGAGGTGTTGCCGGAGACGACATCACGCAAGGTCTTCCTCGTGTGGAAGAGCTCTTCGAAGCTCGTGCGCCAAAGCGCAAAGCGGTCCTCTCTGAAGTTACCGGTGCGGTGTCAATTACTGAAGCTGATGTTCAGATTTCTGATGACAAGGGTAACATCAAGACAACCAAGGGTGGTAAGATTATCCGCGTTGCCTTTGACGATGTTGATGAAGATGTCTACTCATTTGTTGGCGACGCCAAGATTGCCGTTAAAGACGGTGTTGAGGTGAAGCGCGGCGCAGTGCTCTTCACGGATGATACAGGAGAAGTGAAGGCGAAGAAGAAGGGGCTTGCTCGTGTACTCAAGACCTCGGTGAAGGTTGCAGGAGAGGCTGAGAAAGAAAAGGAATACATCATCCCACCGGGATTACGCTTGCGTGTCGCTGATGGCGATCTGGTCACCGAGGGTGATCAGCTCACCGAAGGTGCGGTTGACTTGCACCAGCTCTTCAAGCTGAAGGGTAAGGATGCGGTGAAGCGCTACATTGTGAAAGAAATTCAGTACATCTACTCATCACAAGGACAGCGTTTGAACGAAAAGCATATCGAGGTGATCATTCGCCAGCTCTTCTCTCGTCTGTTGGTCCGTGATTCGGCTGATACAGCCTTGATCAACGGAGAGGTTGTCGAGCGTGCGGAATTCGAAGAAGAGAATGCGCGCGTGAAGGCTGCAGGTAATTCGGAGGCGAAGGCCGACCAGCTCTTCCTGGGTATCTCGAAGGTCTCATTGACGACGCGCTCGTTCTTGTCAGCAGCATCGTTCCAAGAGACATCAAAGGTACTCATTAACGCAGCCACGACCGGTAAGATCGATCGCCTTGAGGGTCTCAAGGAAAACGTCATTATCGGACGACTCATTCCTGCCGGAACCGGATTTGTACCGGAGGAGGAGATGGAGAAGAAGGCAGCAAAAAAGAAATAAACAGGATCTGACGCATTACTTCGTGATGAAGTAGTCGCGAAAGATTTATCAAAGCACCCCGCTGAGCGGGGTGCTTTTGTATTTCCTGATTTTTTGAGGGGGATTGCGTTAAAAACTGTCAAAAATTAATAACACATGCAATATCGACAATGTTGAAAATAGCCAAAATTAGGCAATACTGTGCTAGTAACTATTGACAAAATCCATAAACTATGATAGATTGATATGATCTTTAAAAAATCGAGCCTCCACGGAAGTGGGGGGTGTAGCGCGACGTACAGCAGCAATTTCCGGAGTTATCTGGAAATCGTCTGAATGGACGCCGATTGCTCTGGGGAATTTTTTCCCAAAAGAGCCGTTTCTCCTGGTGAGAAACATACATCCTCAGTTCTGTGGAGACTCACGCGATGATGGCCATGAGATATGTGGGGGGAGTATCGGGATCGTGCGCATGATTTTTTTGGCAACGCTGAAAAAACTCTGCAGCACCCTCCATTAGTTCACACCGAGCTTTGCTCATAGTGAACCGTCCGGACACTACGGTGCTCGGATATACACCCCTATATA
>CAZIQD010000016.1:5895-17948 GCA_964541715.1 uncultured Gammaproteobacteria bacterium | reverse complement strand
ACTGAATCGTCTCATGCTCAGAACAGCAGCCACTCCGACGACCAGCAAATGCCGGAATATACGAGGCAAGTCGTGGCTGCGCGATAATCAAAGCATCACCCGGCGTTGCAGTACGCAGATACTGCAGCATTTTTTCAAAGTCCGGCTCGTGATAAAAAACAGAAACTTCCGGATTGACGACGAGCTCTTCATGAAACAACGATACATCTTTGATGATCAGCGCGAGTGGCGCACTTACAAATATCAACACTGCACACAAAGTTCCTGCAACAATCCCCTTCGGTGTACGCAACCATCGCCATTCACGCACCGTTCGCACCGTGAAGTATGCCAACGGGATCAGCCAACCCTGGTTAAACCGTGACTGAAATTGAAGGGGTAGATACATCAGCAACGGCACCAACACTACCCACACCAACATCACCATTTCAATGACGGTGCGCTGAGTAGCACGAAACGCGCGAATCACACTAGGGATCGCAAAGGTAACAAATCCGCCAAATCCTATAAGCACATAAAGCGGCGATGGATTGAGCGTTATATTCTGCGCATTGCGCAACGAGAGAAGCGAATCACCAAACGTCAGGTAGCTCGCATACAGTAATGCCGGCAACGTGAGCAACACATACATTCCTATTCCATAAATTGCCTGGCGAACGGAAAGATACTTCCCCCGCAACGCCCACCCACCACTCACCAGCATAAAAAGATACATAGAGGGCAAATAGTAGGGGTGGAAGAAAAACCAGAAGAGAGAGATCACCGCTGCAGCGATCATCAGCCCAATTCGCCGCGTTGCAAGCCACCTCATCCACAGCCACACGACTGCAATCATGCACATCCACGAGGCCATAAAGTGCGGGCGAAACGCCGCGCTCGCAAACAACGTGCTCTCCGCCTGATACAGATCAACCGGCCCGATCAACATTCCCTGCTCTTCGCGCAACAACCACGAAAACCATCCACCAACTCCTCCACCAAAAAGCACGAGAACGGTTGCTAACCATTGCTGAACTTGCTCACGCATGAGATACCGAAAGAAGCCATACACCAAGGTAACAAGTGGTAGTATCAGCGCGAGTCGCACCAAATGAAACACCACCACCGTATCAAGCTGCGTCACGCGCGCAAGCATCCCCACGAACAACCACCAAGGATTCAACACGCCGGTTTGTGGCCACTCGGGCGTGAAAAAATCATAGATCAACCAACTTCCCGCGGCAACTTGCCCGATATACTGATAATAAATCAAAAAATCAACAATCCCCGTGCTGGAGAGTCCATGAAACTGATACCCTTGGGGCAACAACGACAACATCACCAGGTAACCAACAGAACTCGCCGCGGCAAAAAGAAAAGAAAGGAGCGCCAGAAGGCTCCATTCTTTTCGAGAGAAGTAGTGACGAAGTTTCGTCATAGTCGTGTTATTCCAATGGTGGCAAGCCCAGATCGCGACGGATCATCGGCTCCAATTCCGCGCGGTTTTGCACGATCTGCCCGTTGTACAAAAACGATGGCGTCCCGTTGAGACCAAGACCTGCAGCCTCAGATAAATCAGCATTCACGATATCTTTACGCGCACCTGCATCAAGACAGGCATTAAATGCAGTTGTATCCATCCCTTCGATGTCAGCGGCAATTGCCTTGAGCTGTGATGTTCCGATATTT
Source organism: uncultured Gammaproteobacteria bacterium (assembly GCA_964541715.1). Taxonomy (GTDB): domain Bacteria; phylum Patescibacteriota; class Patescibacteriia; order CAIXNZ01; family JADLGS01; genus CAYRMM01. Next base: position 16,280 of record CAZIQD010000016.1, on the reverse strand, counting down.
GGCTGATACCCAAAGATCAAATCATGCATCTCCCAAAACAACCCCTGGTCGTTGGCACATTCAGACGCAATGGCTGCGTCATACGCATTTTTGTGAATCGCACGCAACGGAAGATGCTTATACTCAATTCTGATGTTTGCACCGTACTGCTCATCAAGGTACTGCACCAACGGTACGGTCGCCTTACACGCAGGGCACTCAAAGTCAGAAAATTCAGTCAGCACGATCGAAGCGTCCTCACGCCCCTTAAACGGCCGCTCGCCTGCCTGTGCATCATATACCGGACGGGTCACCCATCCATAGACACCCCAGGCAACAATCGCCACAGCGATCACGATCATGATAATTTTATTGCGTTCTTTTTTGGTCATAGACTCAACTCATTATTAAAAACTACAGTGAGTAGTATATCACGCCTTCCGCGATACACGCAACTTACTGCACATAGCCATAGACGCGCACCAACGCCCAGTCATACGGCGATGTTGGCAGGCGATCAAACTGTGTCTCAAAGCGCCCAATACCGAGACGCTCTTTCTCCAAATTACGCACAAACCGAATGCGGTACATGAGCGTGTTCCAACTCAGATCCTCTGCATCTAATCCAAATGCCGGGCGGCGATTGTATAGCATCTCAAACGTGGTGATGACACGCTCAATCTGCGCCACCTCTTTGGTGAGATTGCGCTGCACAATTTTTTGCCCAATCGACATGCGATAGATATCCCCCCAATACACCTGCGACGCATATGCCGTCTCGAAATAATCACGGATCATGGCGCGTCGCTCCCCTGACCCCAACGCCACCGTGGGCAGTGAGTGACCATAACAGACAAAAGTGATAATCCACTCCTTTTCCAATGGACTCACGCCAACATTAAATGTAATGATATCCGCGTCAATGAACGGCGCATAGAATGACTCGCACGCAGCATCATACACCTGGTCAAAACGGGTAAAAATTTCTTCGCGATACTGCGGATGCACCCACGGCTCCTGACCAGTCGGTTCCGTCGGGGAAGGAGGCTCTTGCTGCGTCGGTTCTGTCGGCACCGGCGTGGTGCCATCAAGCGCAAAGGTCAGTGCACCCATTGAAGCGACCCCAATAATCCCGCCATTTTCTGTGGCAAGACCAAAATACACCTGACCAGTCGTCCCCACAACCGTAGGATTTGTCATACTAAATGTACAGCTATACAACGCATTGCCTAATGACGGCGGATTACTAAACCGTTGCAAGATAATGGTTGTTCCCTGCACACGCTTCGAGGCAATGGCAAGCACTCCCTCACAATTAAAGGATGCTGCGCTAAGCACCGAAAAGAAAGCAGGAAGATAGATACGCAACTCCCCGGCCGTTGCCACTGTTTGCGTCAATCCAAATTGGAGCGTGTACGTTGACAATGCGCCGGTTTTCGTTGTCGAGGGTGTTAGCTGCGCCTGCGTAATCATCGCTCCCGGCGTATAATTAATCTGTGCGCCATGACGCATATAATTGTTCTTGGTATCGCGAATCGTTCCCGGCTTTCCCTGTTCATAGCGCAGCGTTAACGGTGCATCAATGCGCAATCCATACCCCACATCAAGCAAGTATGTCTGCGATGTTCCGCTGATAGTGTAATTACTGCCTAACAATGCGTATGACGATCCCTTTGCCTGAACGCTATAAAACGTATCAGCTCCCGTATCACTGATAACCACCTGCTCGGAATACGTCACACGCAACGCCTCAATGACAAAATCACCATTTGCATCCAAAACCTCAAGACGCACCATTACCGGCGGCGAACGATCTTCAATAATAGTACGTGCAGATTCAATAGCCCGATTCCCTGACGCGTCATGCATGCCGTCAGAGGCGGCAAGATAGGTGATATAGAGCGGCGTGTCAGTCCCCGTTCCAACCAGTGTCGTATGCACATAGACCTCAATCACGTCCTGATACCCTCCAAACGACTCGATTCCCGCGTATAACAAAGGCACATCACCTTCAAACTTCCAATGCTGAGCGCGAACACCAGCTTTACTCACTGGCTCTGACCACGTTGTCACCACCGTATCAATCTTTCCATCACCATTACGATCTTCAAAGTATACCTCCTTCAAATACGGTGCGACACGCTCGCGCTCCACTTCATGAGCACCAAAATCTCCAAAGGTAATCGTATTTAATTCGTATGAGACTGAGTTGATACTCCCTGAAGCGCTCTGACTATACGCAACCTCAAGCGGATTTGTCGTAATACCATCACCCGTATCCTCCAATGCATCTTCATCAAGGCGAATCGTGATCTTCACTGGATTCTCCTCCTGATCATCGATCAGTATCTGCTCAATCGGAATTGCCGTATTACGCTGTTGCACGCTGATACCATGCGGAAAACTCCCCGAGAGCTGCCAACGCTCAAATGACGGATTTTCAATCTCAAAGGTAATCGTCTCAATCCGGCCATCCGTATTGAGATCGTAGAGAAAAATATTTTTACTTGTACCATCAACTTCCGCGGCGCGCACAGATGAACCGACACAAAGCGCCAGTAGCCCAATGATAATAACGCTCTTATGCATTGCGTTGTTTGATTATCCCCTTCTTAACCAGCTCATCAAGCGATTGCTTCATCGTGATCATGCCATCCTTGCGACTCGTCTGCATTGATGAGACAATCTGTGAAATCTTACGGTTGCGGATCGAGTTGGCAATTGCCGGCGTGTTAATCAATACCTCGCGGACAGCCACCAATCCGCCCTCCGTCGTTTTGACAAGTCGTTGTGAAATCACCATGCGCAAGACATTGGCCATCTGCCCCAGCACCTGATCACGGCGCTCCGCAGGAAAGAGATCAATAATACGCTCAATCGTTTCAGCCGCCGTGGGCGTATGCAACGTCGAAAAAATCAAATGCCCCGTTTCTGCCGCCGTCAGCACGGCCGCAACACTCTCCATATCGCGCATTTCTCCGATCATGATGACATCTGGGTTTTGGCGCAAAATATACTTGAGTGCGCTCACATAGCTGGGCGTATCCTGCCCCACTTGGCGTTGCTCAATAACACTCTGCTTGTTCTCATATTCATACTCAATCGGATCTTCTACCGTAATGATGTGCTTGCTTTTGGTTTGGTTCATTTTTTCCAGCAGCGACGCAATCGTCGTGGACTTACCCGATCCGGCAGGGCCGGTCACGAGCACCAGCCCGTGCGGCTGCTCAATGCATGACTCCATCACCATGCTCAGACCAATGTCATCCGGGTCTGGGATATCTTTTGAAATAATACGAACTGCAACTGCTGTTGCCTTGCGTTGACGATGCATATTAACGCGCAAAATATGACCATCAGCCTCCATGCGAAAATCAACATCCTGCACCGCATCATATGAGGCTTTCTGTGCAGGTGACAATTTGGGCATAAAAAACTGCGTCAGCTGCTTATCAGTTACCTTGGCGCTGCCTACCTCCTGCAGATCACCGGTGACACGCACTATCGGCGCACTCCCCGTAATTAAAAAGATATCACTCGCCTTCTGATCAATCGCACTTTGAATAATTTTTTGCATACCCCCGATGATTATAAAATTACAAACTTAATGAAAGATACCACGCCATGAGCTCTGCGCCCCAGAAAAAACTTATGTATGCGCCGGCAATGATAAAGGGGCCAAAGGCAATCATGGCGCCGCGCTGTACCCGTTTGCGGGCAAGTGCATACACAGCATATCCTGCTCCTATCAGGTACGCAGCAAAGAGTGCCACCACCGTACTGGCAGCTCCTACCAATAACCCGCATAACACGCCCAGATACACATCACCCCAGCCAATCCACCGGCCGCGGGAAAGCAGGTATTGCGCCGCGAAGAACCCGCCACCAATCACCGCTCCCCACGCAAGCGAGCGCCAGTCAGCACCAACCGACCATTGTGCGATGAGCAGCATGACCGCCGCCAGACCTGCCACCAGATCAGGAACGAGCTGGTAGAGCGCGTCATACCAAAACAAAATATGTAATAATGCGAATGTTATGCCAAATAATGCGAATGGTGCGGTAAGTCCAAATTTTACAAACAATCCGGCGAGCAAGAGCGCAAACAAGACTTCCCCTAGCAGATACTCAACCCCAATCGGCATCTTGCACGATTTGCACAACCCCTTTTGCACGAGATAGCTGATGATGGGGATGTTTTCTGTCCACGACAGCGTCGTGTTGCAGTGGAAGCAAAAAGAGCGGCGGCGTTCCAACACCCCGTTGCGCGGCAAGCGCTTCACCACCACATTCAAGAAACTACCGATGGCAAGGCCCATGAGAAAGATAAAGAAAATCTCCATAGATGCATTATAGCAAAAAGCTGTCCGATAATCGAACAGCTTTTGCAGAGAATGTAGTGGTTATCGTCTGATTGTTACCGTGCCTCCCTCAGTCTCGCACGCCTCAATCTCTAAGTTATTACCAATTCGTGTTAACGTGTATCCTGAACCGTTGGTTGCCATAGCCCAGGTAACATCACCGGTCGGACTCTCCGGAACGAGCGGTAAGTACCCCTCACTGACCAGAAATGCCAAGTCAACCTCATCGCCCGTAGCAATTGAGGCAACGCCTCCCGCAGCCGCACAGTTAACGGTTGCCATATCAGCAGATGCTGCCGTGTCAATAATCATGTACGGATCATTAACGGTCATGGCCGTAATATTGGCATGATAACTTCCACCATTATCAACCTGATCAAGCTTCAATGCCGAGATGATGGCATCAGCATCGGACCAGCGGCGCGCATTACGCGCGTCCTGGAAACGGGTCAAGGGGTCCAAAGCGACAAATACCACTGCCGCCAAAATTGCGATGATCGCGATCACGATCAGCAATTCAATTAACGTAAATCCTTTTGATGTTCGCATAGGTGCGTACATTAATAAAATATTTTTAAAAACAAGGCGCTAACCTCCTGAAAAGTATAGCATATTTCGAGCAAATACTACACAAAGAGGGTGAGGATAATATATCCCGCCAAAACACCGACTATTAAACCGGCTAAAAAACCTGCGAGTGAGGTTGCCATCGCACGCCCCATTGATGCAGGGTAACGCCCTTTGCCCTCGTCCTGCTTTGCCATGATAAATTCGTCTTTCAATGTCATACGATTTCTGAGTTTATTATTCTTCACGTACGAAGGTGCCGACCACCCACCCATCCGTATCGTCATCGATACTGATATGATACCACCCATTCTGAATTTCATCAAAAGGATAGATGTCACCAGGCGTTACCTGCGTCACGATAGGAAAGCTCGTGCCCGCGCCACTCCGCACGTTCAAAAACCCGGTTCCCGTCACAAGAATTTCGACAGAAGGAGTTGGTGCTACGACTTCATCAACAATAGCATCATCCTCTTGGGGATCACCCTCCAGCACTTCTGGCGGCACCTCAGCATCTATCACAACTTCACCAACCAACCGCTCGTGTGTAATCATATCTGGCAACGCTGCGGGCTTGTCGAGCAGATAGGCCACATCCACCGTCATGCTCATGAGGATCGAGTCTCTACTCCGCACATCGTTAATCTCAAGCGTGTCATAAATATACTGCTGTTCACCCAGTGCCTCAGACAGTACCCCCAGCGCTACTGCCGTCACCTCCTGTTGTGCGTACACGAGCCAGGTAACTAAGATCGGGAACTCCTCTGACGCCACCGTCGCCGCCTGAGCAAGGTCAACCTCAGCTCCTGCCGCAGTCACGGCACGAATCGGCACCCCCCAGACAGCCTCGCCCTGCAACAACTCCCCAGCAAGCTCGGCGCGTTGTTGCTCAAGGGCTCCTCCAGCAGTTTCTTGATCAAGTATTGATTTAATCACCAGCTTGCCCCGTACCGCATCCGACGCATACTGGCTCGGTGCCACAATCACGGGGATCGCAATCGTTGTGGTTCGTTCAAGTGAAAATCCAGGCGACACCTGCTGCGCCGCATCACGCACCTGCGATGTTAACCGATACCAATACCCTCCCACCAACGCCGCCGCACCAAGTAATAAAATGACGACCAACATGAGTTCTTTGGCGTGTTGCTTCAAAAATGACGGCTCCTGTTGAGTGAGCGACTGGATCTTTTGTGGACGTTGCTGCGTGCGACGCGTGACCGCTTGCCGCGCTGCCGGCGTTGTACGCCGTGTCACAGCAACCTCTTTGGGTTCAAGCAAAATGCTATCTGCCCACTGCTTGTCAACGCCGCGCAAAGCGACACCTACCGCACCCATATACAAATGCGAAAGCTTACTTCCTTCTTTGACGGTAATGCGGGACGTGTCATACACCCCTTTACTGACCGGCACCTCCAACAGATCACTGCAATACTTTTCAACTCCTTTGAAATCAGCACCCCCACCAATCAGCAGTACCTCCGTCACACGCAATTCGCCGTCGTCGGCATAGTAGTCAATCAGATCACGGAAAACAACAGCAATCTCGTCAAAAGCTTCTTTAAGCACTGTGGCGCCCTTACCCGACCCGCTGAACGTCAGCGTCTTTTTCTTTTCCTCTGCTTTGTCAATATCAAGATCAAGCGCTTTGGCAACGCCACGCGTGATCCAGTCGCCACCAACGCTTGATGCATAGGTACCCACCAAACCTTGTGCGTCGTACAGGGCAATCGTCGTACTTTCGGCTCCCAAATCAATGATCGCACGAATACTGCGTGCTTGCTGTTTACCCGCTTCTCCTTTCTGTGCCTTCTGCTCAGGCGTCGTTTTGAGCGCACGAAAAGCAGCAAACATCTCCGGCTCATAGCCAGCAACGTCAACATCATGTTCTCTGAAGAACGTATTCCACTGCGTAAACATACCACGTGCAACAGCATAGAAGAGAACGGTCGAAACACCGCGCTGCTGCGATCGAACAAAATGTGTATGCACGGTATCCTGCAGCGGGAACGGAACCTGTGCCTGAAAATGTTCATTGAGCTTTGTCGTTGACATACCTTTACCGGCTTCAATGCGCACAACAGCGGTGTAGGTAAGATTCTCGGGGAAAAAGGTGTAGACGTTTTTTGAAACAATAGCCTTTGGCTGCGCCTTGTCAAACGCCTCGCGAATGAGCACGCCCAGACCCTTAACATCTTGGATTTTTCCATCAACAATAAACTCTTCAGGAATTGTTACCCGATTTTTATTGAGCACCGTCACGGTGCTTCCCGTCTTTTTGATTTCAACAACTTCAATTGAGTCATCAGAGATATCCAACCCAACTGCTGTCTTTCCAAAAATTGTCATGAAAAAATTATAATTGCTCCCAGTCGGTAAGCTGAATCGAACGTCCATTGCGCGTTATCGTCGCCGACAAGAGCGCATTGTAGTTTTGCACCGTACCGGTCACCGCAACCTGTCTCGTTGATCCGCCAGTATCAGTTACTTCTATTATACAGGAGCCGTTCCCTACCACCAAATTAAGTTGCCCGGCGCCCACGCCATATGTCTCATCAAGCGCAATTCGTCGAAAGGTCTCGTCCATGCACCCTTGTGCCACCGCAAATGCCTGCTGCGTGCGTGCCGATGCGTACGAACTCTCCGTCGCAAAGATACCCACAAACGATGCGGTGAACGCGATGATCAATGACGCCGCGCCAATTACCAACACCACCAGCAGCGCCGCAACGCCGGGTTGGTAATTCGTTTTTATTCGCAGCATTCGCATTATTCGCATATTCGTAGTTATTTTCTCAGCATCACTGTCGTCTGGTATGACTTACTGTAGGCAAATTCAATACTGCCAGCGTCACGGAAGGCAATATCAAAGGATACCCGTATGCTTGGAGCAGCCTTACCACGAGAGGTGTTGGTAAATGTCAGATTGGTCACCTCCACTACCTGCGTGCTGATCGGCGTGGGCGTACCCACACCAACAGTAAGTTCCACAACACCATTCGTCGAGCCAATGAACGTCGAGTCAACTGTCGCTGGCATATCAAGTTCCAAAGTCCCTGCCGTCGCGTTCTGACCCGGAACTATAATATCATCCGCCTCACGAATCGTGCGCGTAATTGTGTCCATAATGAACTGCGCATTGGCGTTGACTTCAGAGACGGCGTAATTTTTTGCGCCCAATGACGACACTGTCAGTGCAAACGACACGAGCGTCGAAGCAATGATACCCAAAATTGCGACATAGATAATGCCTTCGATCAGCGTCGCTCCTTGTGAATATCGTCGCAACATACTATTTGTAATTTAACCGCACCTCATACAGTATGGGCGTATACACCCCATCGCTACGCAACTCCGCACGATACTGTACCCACTGATACTCATTGAATTCCAAAGGGATCAGTGTCCCAAATGATTCAGTGAAGAATGTCCCCACACCCGTTGCACCAAACCAGTCAGTCCACGCACCTGGCGCACCGGCATTATCGGGCGCGACGCGTAGCTGTACCTGTACCTCGCATGGCACCGGCGAGCAGCTGCCCGGCACATCGGCATCAAATTCAATAATTTCAAAATTAGTGAGTGCGTCACCCGTATTAAAAGCAGAGGAAGTAAGTAATCCGAGTGTGGCGTATCCGCCTGCCCCCCCCATACTTGTATATTCAATGGTCACACCATCCAGATAGATTTGCGCATTTCCCGGACTTGAGAGAAATGCCTTAAAGGCAATCTTTTCTTCTCCAATTGGAAAGGACCCAATATTCGCATCAATCACGACAGCGGTATTGTAATTCGTCGGTCCCGCATTTGCCCATGCGGATCCGTTCCAATACTTCCATGTCCCATCAAGATCACAGACGCCGATGTCATCATTACACAACTGATAGTAAACTTCCGCAGTCCCCTCTTTAATGGCTTCTTCTTTGAATGATGCCCACCCATTAAAATTACCAGGTTCAAACGAAGACGTCGGCGTGATTGACGGATTATCGGTCGGCAAACCTCCTGGCACCGTACCACCCCACTTCAACACGACATTATCAAATCCCACCGCAAAACTATTGGCAGTTCCCGGAAAGTTGCCGTAATCAACCACAACACCAACTTTAATGTAATAGTTACCCGGCGCATTGACCACTGAACTCAAGTCAATCGTGGGCATACTCTGCCATGAGGTTGTGTTGAGTACATTACCGCTATTCCAAAACTCATTACCCACCACCGGCGCTGTGTTTGACTGATCAACCCACAAATATACTGTCACGCTATTTGCAGGACCAGTATACTGAGAAACGATCCAGTCCAGATCCATCGTCGCAAAGGTAACCACCGGCTGCGTAATCTGCGTGTTTTGCTGGAAGTAACCACCGGCAACATTGTTTTTCACGCCCGGCATTGAGATACGCGCCCAACCACCAGGATTACCCCCTGTTGATACCCATGCACCCGTCTGACCGACACTCGCACCCCAGGTATTAAAACTCCATTGAGGAGAAGTCCCCGTATCAAATCCTTTATTGGCACTTTCAGCTTGATATCCCTCCCCCGGTCCACCGAGCAAGTGGGCGTTACCGCCGGCAACTTCAATTTTGGAAGAGTTATAGATATAATTTGATGCTGTGGTAAACGGCCAGACACGCGCCTCAATCCAGGTCACCTCCACATCATCCAATATAACTTCTTGCGCACCATTACTTTCCATAAACGCCTTGATGCGCAGCTGTTGATTCGTCACCGGATATTGTGAAATCTGTGTGGCAATAGTTGCTGCCGTATTGTAATTACTTGTCGTCGCATTCACCCACGCCGTACCATTCCAGTACTGCCATGAGGCTCCGTCATCCTCAGAAAGTTGATAGTAAATTTCTCCGCCATTTTTGGTAGCAGTTTCGATAAAGCCAGTCCATCTCCCAATATTCACTCCTTCTGCATCAAAGGTTGGGGTCACCGTCGGGCGATCGGTTGGATACGTTTCACCTGTCTTGGTCCATGACGCCTGCGCATTATCAATCGCCATGGTAATCGGTCCGGTCGCACTGTTCACCGCATCAAGCCAGACAGCAATCTTGTAATAGTACGTTCCCGTGCCGGTAATCTTTGAGGTACAGTCAATATTTTGTGTCCCGGACCACGCCGTCGTTCCCGTCTGTTCTCCAGATGACCAGACCTGCGTCCCCAATGTCGGCGCGCCGGCCGCCGTATCCAAAAAGACATAGAGCTGATAGCTGTCCACTCCTGACGGAGCTGTCCAGTTGAGAATACTCCAATCAAACGAACAGGTCGCGTTTGTAATAGTGCTTTCCGTTACCGTCAGCGGCTGCTGCCAATAGCCACCGATCGTGTCGTTACGCGCGTCAAAAGGCATAACGATATTTACATACCCACCTGGGTCACCACCTGCACCCTGCCATGCGCCAGTCGGCGTGACCTCACCACCACCCACACCCCAGGTGCCAAAGGTCCAGTCGGTCGCGCCCGCAT
>CAZIQD010000016.1:2579-5795 GCA_964541715.1 uncultured Gammaproteobacteria bacterium | reverse complement strand
ACCTCACCACCACCCACACCCCAGGTGCCAAAGGTCCAGTCGGTCGCGCCCGCATCAAACCCGGGATTACTCGTCTGAGAACCTTCATTTATTTCTGCTCCTATCAGACGTGCCACTCCTCCGGCAATCTCTACCTTATTACTGTCATAGAGATAGTTTGATGCATTGGTAAACGGCCAGTGATGCGTCGCACCACCTCCCGGCTGCGTCGCAAGCACCACCTGTCCAGGCGTACTCACATCAAGCTGATTGTTGTCCGAACTATACCGCGTCGCGTCCGACCAGATTGCCTGCCCATCTCCACCCGACCAGTCAGTCTGCGTCCAATACGCGCTCTCCCAATTGGAGACATAGGTCTGTTCACTCACCGTATTGATCTGCCCCACGGCATTCTCCCAACTCACCTCTACCGTCACGAGCTTCACATGCGCATCGGTAAAAGTCCCCGGGCACGTGACAATCGCATCCGTACCGTCACGGCAGACATCAGCAAAACTGACGGTGCGCGTAAACTTACCGATCATCTCGCTCGCTCCTTCTCCAGCATACTCCCACGCATTACCCACCAAACTCACCGCCGTCGTATCCAAAAGGTTTTCATTCCACGCGCGATCACTGATGGCATGCACCGCCTCAAGCGCCTCTTGCGCCAACAGCTCTGCCTCGAAGAAATCCTCACCCTGTCGCAATCCGGCAAACCCTCCCAATGCGTATGAGCCGATGGCCGCCGCGACAAGTCCAAATAACGCAATCGCAAAAATCAGCTCGAGAAGAGACTGCCCTGCATGCATATATTGTCGGAGTGTATGCTGTTTCATTTATTCATAGTCAATAAGTCCCCGTGCGTTCAGTGAAATCGTGCGAATTCCTTGGGTGGCATGCGTCAGTGTAATTGTACCACTCTGCGCAGGAACTCCTTTGCCATCAAAAATAATCTCATTGTCCGTAAATGTTGTACTCAGCGAGACCGCCTCATCAATCACATACACACGGTCAAGCGCCGTGTTACGCGTGATGTACGAATCTCCCTGATACAAGATAACTTGATCGGCGCCTGGCTGAATATCCAAATAGACACCATACGTCCCCCCATCAACTCTGCCCTGCGAAAACTGCTGCGCCAAACGCATGATATTCACTAACTGCACCTGCGACTGACGATGCTGCGTATCGACATAAAAATTAGAATAGATCGGTGCCGCAGATACAGCAAGCAAAATCAGTAACGCCAAAACAATTAATAACTCAAGCGAGGTAAAGCCACGATGAACCGCGCGAAGCAAGCCGCGCTCAGCGCGGCAGATTGCAACGAAGCAGTGTGCATTTTTCAGCCGCATCGTCATCTTGCACCCCCATGTGTTAAGACGGTTGAAAAAGGTCACGGTGCTAGGCGCAATCGAGGAGCGAAGTAACCCGTACTGAAATGTACGGGGTCGAGCACCGCAGATTGCAACGAAGCAGTGTGCATTTTTCAGCCGTCTAACGGCGATTTGGTGAAATGTTACCGGTAACTTCATAGATCGGCGTAATGATAGCAAGCGCAAAACCGGCAACGACAATACCGATGACAATCAATAAGATTGGCTCCAGCGCGGTTGATAAACTCTTGGTCTTAGTGTCGACTTCAATCTCATAAAAATCAGAGAGGTAAAAAAGCACCTCTTCCAACTCCCCTGACTCCTCACCAATTGAGATCATGCGCGTCACCAATACCGGGAAGAGCTTATCATAGTCGCGCAACGCATCTGACGCCGTCACTCCCATCGCAATACGTGAGGACACCGACTCCAGTGCTTTTTTGTAGTAATAATTATCAACCGTATCGCGCGTAATCATGATTGCCTCGTCGATATTCAAACCACTGCGCAGCAAAATCCCCATCGTACGACAGAAACGTACCAAATTTGTATTGCGCGAAATATGCTTGATGATCGGCGTTTTTAAAATAATCTTATGCGTAATAGGATGCATGAACTTTTGTCGTACCAACCAAAAGAGGAAAATCAACGCGCCAACAATTCCCACAAATAACGGGATGCCATACCGCGCCACATATTCACTAAACCCAATCAAGATACGTGTTGTCAGCGGCAAGTCAACATTGAGCGCCTTGAGCAACGGTGTGATTTGCGGAAGCACCAAAAACGACATTCCCAGTCCAAGTATAAAAACCGCCGACAAGATAACCGCCGGATACAGCATCGCACCCTTCACCTTCGTGATGAGTTCTTTTTCCTTTTCCAGTTGATTGGCGACGATATCAAGATTCTTATCAAGCGTCCCTGAAGACTCGCCAGCATAAACGACACTCGCAAACAATCCCGAAAAAACTTTAGGGAATTTACGTAATGCCTCCGAAAAAGACGTGCCCGCCTCAACTGACTGCAGGATCTTGCCAATAATCTTTTTGAACTTGCCCGTCGCCTGCTCTTGTGCAATACCCAACGCCTCATCAATGGGCAATCCCGAACGAATCATCACCGCCATATTCTTGGCAAACACCGCCTTCTCTACAAAGCTCACCCCACCAATCGTAAATTCCATTTTCAAGACATCCTGCATGGATTTCTGCGGCTTTGGTGCCTTGGGTACTTTCTGCAGTTTTTCTGTTTTTGTTTTTGGAGACATAGGAACTGGTTAATGGTTAGTGCCTTCCGGCACCTCAAGAGCCGGAGCGGCTGCCGGCTCGTGAGGCGCCGGAAGTTGTTATTCTATCGTCACCTTCAACACCTCTTCAAGCGTCGTGACACCGTTTAATACTTTCTGCACACCATCTTCAAACATCGTGACCATTCCTTCTTTCACTGCCTGTTTTTTGATCACGTCTGAGGTTTTGCGCTCCACAATCATCTCGCGAATCGTATCACTCATCTCTAATACTTCAAAGATACCGATACGCCCAATATAGCCAGTCTGATTGCAGATAGGACACCCCTTTCCTTTATACAACGTCACATCTTTGAGATTTGCCTTGTGATTGCTCTTGAGATGTTTCTTGAGCAGGCCAACCATCTTATCGTACTCTTCTGAATTTTTCTTGGGTTTGTATGAAATTCGGCAGCTGTAGCAGATCTTGCGCACGAGACGCTGCGCAATTGCCACATTGACCGTAGATGCCACCAAAAATGGTTCCATATCCATATCAAGCAACCGTGGGAGGGTCGTCGCTGCGTCATTCGTATGCAGTGTCGACAAGACCAAGTGTCCGGTCAGTGC
>CAZIQD010000016.1:0-2479 GCA_964541715.1 uncultured Gammaproteobacteria bacterium | reverse complement strand
GGTCCGGTGACCAAAATCAGACCATGTGGTCGCTCAATAGCCACGCGAACACGTTGCAAATCATGATCTGACAACCCGAGTTCTGTAAGCGTATATGAACGGTTCTGCGCCGCCAAGATACGCATCACCACCTTCTCGCCACGCGTGACCGGCACCACCGAGACACGCACGTCAACTAACCCGTCGACTGACATAAAGCGCAACTTACCGTCTTGTGCCGCCTGATGCTCATCAGTACGCAGACGCGCTAGAATTTTCAGGCGTGTGATGATAGAGTCGCTAAGCGTTTTAGGTAAATCCAAATAGTCATGCAACACGCCATCAACACGATAGCGTAATAGAATTTTTTTCTCATATGGCTCAATATGAATATCTGATGCCTTGCTCTGGTAGCCGTACTGCAAGACCAAGTCGACGAGTCGCACCGTCAATGCATCTTTTTCCTCATCACCAATTTGAGGATCGGCAAAACGTTCCACCATCCCCTCAATCTCGACATTAATGTCACGATGATAACGGCTCAGGGCGTCTTGAAACTGACTGTTAATGACGTAGCGCGTCCGCACGGGCTTATGAAAACGCTTCTCGACAATTGCACGAGCCTCCATATTATATGGCTCGCGCATAGCAACGATAACTTCAGTATCAGTTTCATCAATCACCACCATCTTTTGCAAACGCGCAACACTCTCCGGCAATTTAAAAAATGCCTCTTCATCAATCACGTAACTATTGAGATCGACCATACTCGCATCAAGCACATCCGCCATGATGCGCCCCATGTTTTCTTCTGAAATCAACGCCTTATCAATCAAAAAATCAGAGACCTGCAGGCCTCGCTTCGCTGATGATGCCACCGCCTCGTCAAAATCACGTTCTGTGACATGGCCGGGCTCCACCAACGCCTCACGAAGTTGTACTTCGTTGATGCGCATTCCCCCTATGAAAGATATTTCTCAACCGTTTCGACAATTTGCTTAAGTGACATATCAGCCTTCACGAAATAGTCCTTCGCTCCAAGCTTTTGGGCTTTGTCGCGATCTTCTTCCTGACCCAAGTTAGAAAGAACCACGACATGTGCCTTGTTCTTGCCCTTTAACTTATTGAATTCTTCGAGAAACTGAAAGCCGTTCATCTTGGGCATCACCAAATCAAGTAAAATTAAATTGGGCTTTGCCTCGCTCATCAAGCGGAGTGCCTCCTCACCGTTGGTCGCAACATGCACCGCAAATCCGCTGCGCTCAAGTTTGTCGCGCAATGCTTTAATGAGAAATTGATCGTCTTCGACGATCAGGATGTTTTTTGATCCTGCCATAGATGTTTCGTTACTATCCTCAGTATAGCACTCTTTTGCCTTTTTTCGTAGCGCACAGAGTCGGTTATACACAAAAAAACGCCTATGCGGCGTTTCTTGAGTTGAGATATTCACGAACCTTGTCCACAACCTCGTGCGGCGTGTAGTTTGCCTTGATCAGATATTTGACGGCATCATGGCGCAAGCCTTCTTCAATATTACTGTTTTGCCCAAGGTTAGAAAGAATGAAGACAGGAATCTGCTGATACTGCTCATGCTGCTTTAACCGCGACAAGAGCTCAATGCCATCCATGACCGGCATCACCACATCAAGTAAGATAATATCAGGCACCATGCCCTGCTCCAACAGATCGAGTGCCTCAATCCCATTACCCGCAGTCGTTACCGTAAATCCTTCGTTGGTAAACTTTAATGAATAGATATCCCGTAAGTCTTGCTCATCTTCGACGATCATGAGCGCGTACGCAGTGTTTGTCATGTAATCAACTTTTGTTTCAAAAATATCATGATAAGTATATCATGAAATACTTAGATCGGTAACTCAAAGTAAAATTCAGAGCCCTTCCCTTCGCCCTCGCTCTTGCTTCCGATCGTTCCGCCATGAGCCTCGATGACACGACGAGCAAAATACAATCCAAGCCCGGTGCCTGGACGAAGCGCCTTATAACGATCTGAGCCACGCGAAAAGCGCTGGAACAGTACATTGTGATCGCGCGTTGCAATACCTCTCCCCGTATCAACCACACGCACGGCAACTGCCTTCTGTGCAGGCTCTATGAAAATGGTGATTGACCCTCTGTCGGTATACTTAATCGCGTTATCCACCAGATTTGCAATCACCTGCGCGATGAGCGACTTATCACACGACACCACGGGCAGTGATAATGCTGACTCAACGCGAAGCACCAACCCCTTCTCATTTGCCAATGACTCAAACTCGCGAGTCGTTTCACGCACCAGCTCGTCAAGACGCACCTGATCAAGACTCAATGCAATACGACCCGCTTCAATGCGCGAGATATTAAGCAATTGCGAAATCAGCATAATGAGCTTCTGTGACTGCACAAACCCCTTCGTGGCATATTCTTTTTGCAGCTTCGTCAATCGCCCCAGATCACCATTAAGAGAGAGGGAGAAAATACTCTTAATCACACTCAATGGCGT
>CAZIQD010000015.1:0-18694 GCA_964541715.1 uncultured Gammaproteobacteria bacterium | reverse complement strand
CAGATGGATCGATCGTTTCTCGTGGGATATGGTGTGCTTTTTGCAATTGCTTTGGTGGGGATAGTCCATGCATTGTATGTTGCGGTACACGAAGTGATCAGCACCTTTCGATTACGCGCTGCATATGAGCGCCGAGCGTATAGCCGTGCTCACGATATTGTCTGCGTGTATGATACAACGCCTTATGCGGTCACCATTGGATTTCTGGCGCCCCGTGTGTACGTCTCTTCGGCGCTCGTCGAGATGTGCACCTCAGATGAGTACGACGTTATCGTCGCGCACGAACAGGCACATGTGCGTCACAAAGATTCACTCACTCGATTGCTGGTAAGTGTCGGGAGTGCCTTTCTGTGGTTTATTCCGCTGACGCGTTACTTCAAATCAATCATTGTTGCGACGCAAGAACAGCGCGCTGATGAGGGTTTGGATCACGAATTGATTAAGGGAGCGTTACGTAAGGTGCTGCACGCTCAGCTGTCGTGCGCGGGAGCCTGCGCCTTTCATGGGACGATGCAGCGTATTGGGGGGAGTGAGCGAATTACGTTGACTGTCGGGGTGCAAAAACTTATCATGAGTATCCTGATTGCCGTAGGGTTATGGGCGATGACGTCGACGGTGTATGCCAAGGATCAGCAGGTGCGTTCTGTCGTGCAGCCACGTCATGAGGGGTACTGTGAGGCACTCTTCTGGACGCCTGAGACGGGGATGTCGCAGATGCCGATGAGTATCGAGTAACGTTATCCACAAGGATGGGTGGGAAAACTACACAATGTAGTGTACAATATAATTGTTTATAAAAAGATTAACTGAGTAGTATCTTATGACAGAGAAGCAACAAATGTTCTCGAACGATTTTATCAAGGGTGTTGGTGTCGGCGTTTTGCTGGTATTGGCGCTGATGTTCCTCTTCCAAAATGTAGCAGGTATGTCGTTTGGATCGGGTTCAGCGAAGACCTTGAAGAAAACAACAACGCCAACCGCTCAACAGCAACCCGCAGCCGGTGATGATGCCGCAGGGCAACCAGTCGCGATCGCGGATGTTACGACTGACGACCATATCTACGGTAATCCTGATGCGCCAGTAACGCTCGTTGAGTATTCAGACCTTGAGTGTCCGTTCTGCGCAAGTTTCCACTCGACCGCACAACAGATTGTTGACCAGAACCCGGATAAGGTAAATTGGGTCTATCGTCACTTCCCATTACGATCAATTCACCCAGATGCCCAAAAACTTTCTGAAGCATCTGAATGTATCGCTGATCAATATGGCAATGAAGCGTTCTGGGATTTCGTTGACTATGTCTTTGCAAACGGAACCAAGGCAAGCGGTGTTGCTGCAGCTGCAAACGCACTTGGGTTCAACGGAGCATCAGTTGAATCATGTATGACCTCAGGAGAGATGGCTGCTGTGGTGAATGCGCAGTATGACGACGCACTCAACGCAGGTGGCCGCGGAACTCCATACACAGTTGTCGTGGGGCCAAATGGCGAGACGATTCCTTTGAGCGGTGCAGTTCCAGCAGCTCAAATCCAATCAGTTGTTGACTCACTCTAATAACAGGTACGTACGCAGAGACGAGAGGGGCAACCCTCTCGTTTGCTGGTTCATATAATACTCAGATGAAAAGATCACTCTCTACATTTGCTGCAACGTTGCGACGCGTGTACGCACGTCCAGGATATATCGCGCTCTCGTTGGCCGTGGCTTTGATGGTATGTGCGCTGTCGGTGTATACCATTAATTATGACTTCGTTCATTTCGCTCTAGCGAGCGGACTGTTTTCTATGGGAGAGCAGTGGCGCTTATTGGGCGAGATAGCGCAGGCATATTATACGGCCATTGGGCTGGAGTCTCAGATCGGCATTATCCTTGTTGCGGCGCTCTCAGCGATTAATATTTCGTTTTTCGTGTACTACATGCGCCACCGTATCAGCAAGCAGCGCGCAGCAGGAATCGGAATGATTGGTATTATCACGGGATTTTTTGGCATTGGCTGTGGCGCATGTGGTTCGGTTTTGTTGACGACGTTGTTTGGTCTGGGAGCCACAACGCAGGTGCTTGGCGTGTTGCCGTTGCAAGGATTTGAAATCACGCTTTTGAGCATGGCGATATTGTTGTGGGGGAGTATTTTCTTGGCACATAAAATTCAAGATCCTGACGTCTGTCCCATTACACTTCCGTTACAACACAAGAAGTAACGTGAATCAGTCCCGTTGCGCTGAGCGCGAGGGCTTTTGTTTGAGTGCGAGTCTGCTATAATAGTGAAAAATAATGATGCCTATGAGCGCACGTCAATTACTTGAACAATTGAATCAAATTTTTGTACAGACACATACGACGTATGAGCGTTTGTTTTGGGTGGTGTACATGGGAGAGTCGAACAAGGCGCAGCAGATGAATGAGGCAATGCGTGCGCGTGATGCGTTTCGTGCCGACCCGCAGTGGGTCACCCGCATTGAGGAGGTATATACAGCAGCGTCGGCTCGTGAGCGAGAGCGTCTGGATCATTGGAAGCTGTTTTTTTCCAAATATCAAATTCCACCCAAGGCTCAGGTGTTGCGCACGCGCATTGCTGACCTTGAGGCGCGTATCCATGAGAAGCGCTACAAGGGCATGGATAGTTATGTCGATCCGTACTCCAAGAAAAAAATAACTGTATCAGAAAATCAATTGCGCTCTATGATGCGCAACGATGATGACGAAAAGGTGCGCAAGGCATGCTGGCAGGCATTGGAGCGTAAGGCGGTTGTGACGGCAGGAGATTTTGTTCAGTTAGTGCGTCTGCGCAATGAGTTTGCGCGCTTGTTGGGGTATCGGAATTTTTATGCATACAAGTTAATGGTTGACGAGGGGATGACGCTACCGCAGCTTTTTGCATTGTGGAAAGATATTTACGCGAAAACCAAATACGCCTTTCGTGATATTCGCAAACTTGAACGCAGCAAGCCAGGGTTGCGCAAGCCGTGGAACTTTTCGTATCTGATGGCGGGAGATTTTGTGAAAGAAGAAGATCCGTACTTCCAATTTGAGAATGCACTGATGTGGTGGGGGCGATCATTTGCAGCATTAGGGTATACCTATGCCGGTGGTACGCTCAAGCTTGATTTATTGGATCGTGAAGGAAAGTATAGCAACGGATTTTGTCATTACCCGCAGACCGTGTATGAGCGCGACGGAGTGTTGCAGCCAGGCGAAGCAGGTTTCACGAGTAACCT
This sequence comes from uncultured Gammaproteobacteria bacterium, assembly GCA_964541715.1. Lineage (GTDB taxonomy): Bacteria > Patescibacteriota > Patescibacteriia > CAIXNZ01 > JADLGS01 > CAYRMM01. The sequence continues at coordinate 15,478 of CAZIQD010000015.1, read as the reverse complement.
GGTCGTTGGACAGGTTGGCGCGGGGAGTATTGCGATGAACACGCTGTTTCATGAAGGCGCGCATGCCTGCGACCGCTTGAACTCCCGTATGCCTGACGCATGCTTGAACCATGAGTATCCGCCATCATCAACTGCGTGGGCAGAGACACACTCGATGTTTGCCGACACGATGTTTAGTTCTATTGAGTGGAAGACACGCTACGCGCACAATGCCAAGGGTGAGGCATACCCATTCGAGTTGTTTGAGCGCAAGGTGAAGAAGCTGCAGGTGCTGGCACCGCTGCGGATGATGAGTATTATGTTTGTCTCTGATTTTGAGCGCCGGGTCTATACGGTGCGCAAGTTGACCGTGAACGACGTCAAGAAAGCTGCTCGTGCGGTTTCGCGTAAGTACATGGACCTCGAGCCGACGTCATACGCTATTTTAAACGTGCCTCATATCTATTCATGGGAGTCATCGTGCTACTACCAGGGGTATGGCCTCGCCGAGCTCGCACTCAGCCAGTGGCGTGAATACTTCTACAAAAAATACGGCTCTATCGTAGACAATCCACGCGTCGGTAAGGAGGTAAAAAAGATGTGGGCACTGAGCTCATCACGAACGTTTCCTGAGTTTGTGCGTTTAGCGACCGGCAAGCCATTATCTGCAGCAGCGTTTATTCGCAGCGCTACTCGTAGTCCGCAGGCCGTCATTCGGCTTGCCAAGCAGCGCATACAGCGTCTTGCTCGCGTACCACGCTATACGGGGCAAATTAAGCTTGATGCGCATATTGAGATGTGGCATGGGAAGCAAAAAATAGCTGATACTAGCCAAAGTTTCGAGGCCATGGCGCGTCGTTATGGCAAATGGCTGCGAGGGCTATAGGGGTCACAAGACACGTGTCACGAGTCATTATAACCTTACACCATGCACCGTACACCTTACACCGTGTACCTTGCCCTCTGCACTTTACACACTACACTTTGCACCATGCACTATGTACCGTGCATTGTGCCTTGTGTCCCGTGTAGAGACACCCTTGCAATTTTTTTTCGGCCATGCTACTATTTCCGCACCAATCGACCATTGATCTTTGACTTGCGGAGCCCAGACGAATTCACGCGTCAAAGATGAGTGGTTGCATTGAGCAATCACTTTTTTTGTCTTAATTAATTAGGTGTAAGTGGCTGGGTAAAACCTTGCTCTGGTCTATGCGAATTCAATAGATCAGCCGCTTGGGTCGCTTACAGAAGGAACGTTCAAATGGCAGGAACATTTGACAGAAGCAAGCCACATGCAAATGTGGGAACCCTTGGTCACGTTGACCACGGAAAGACGACTTTGACTGCAGCGATCCTTAAGGTTCTCTCGAACCGTGGGTTGATTGCTCAGGACAAAGGCATCGATCAGATCGATGGAGCTCCAGAAGAAAAGGCGCGTGGTATCACCATCGCGACTGCACACGTAGAGTACGAGACGGCAAACCGTCACTACGCTCACGTTGACTGTCCAGGTCACGCTGACTACGTGAAGAACATGATTACGGGTGCCGCTCAGATGGACGGAGCTATCCTTGTGGTAGCCGCAACTGACGGACCAATGCCTCAGACTCGAGAGCACATTTTGCTTGGTCGCCAGGTTGGTGTCCCATCAATGGTTGTGTTTTTGAACAAGGTAGACATGGTTTCTGACGCTGAGTTGATCGACCTCGTCGAAGAAGAAGTACGCGACTTGTTGACCAAGTACGAGTATCCAGGTGCTGAAACTCCAGTTGTCCGTGGGTCTGCGCTCAAGGCGTATGAGGATCCAGCAGGTGAATGGGGTGATAAGATCATGGACTTGATGAAGGCGGTTGATGAGTACATCCCACAGCCAGTTCGTGATACAGAAAAGGACTTCTTGATGCCAATCGAAGACGTCTTCTCTATTGAAGGACGTGGTACGGTGGTAACTGGTCGTGTGGAGCGTGGTATCGTTAATTTGAACGATGAAGTTGAAATTGTCGGTATCCATGACACCAAAAAGACCGTTGTTACAGGTATCGAAATGTTTAACAAGCAGCTTGACAAGGGACAGGCAGGTGATAACGCAGGTCTGTTGCTCCGCGGTTTGAAGAAAGAGGATGTTGAACGCGGTCAGGTGCTTGCAAAGATTGGTTCAATTACACCACATACTGAATTTGAAGCCGAAGTATACGTATTGACCAAGGAAGAAGGTGGGCGACACAAGCCATTCTTCAAGGGGTATAAGCCACAATTCTACATTCGTACGACTGACGTTACCGGTGAGGTAACTGAGATCTTGGGCGGAGCAGAAATGGTTATGCCTGGAGACACGGTTAAATTGAAGATCAAGTTGATCGCTCCTATCGCGCTTGAAGCGCAGTCACGTTTCGCGATTCGCGAAGGTGGACGCACTGTCGGTGCCGGAGTAGTAACTTCGATTGTAGCCTAACGATGAAAGCCACCCCCGCTCTGCGTCTATCAAAGGGCGGGGTTCTTGGCTCTCGTATATCTAAGTAAACTGTGAAGACGACAATGGCTGATAAAGCACAACAACGAATCCGCATCAAGATCCGTGCGTACGATCACAAGGTCATTGATCAGAGCACCAAGACGATCATCGATACCGCATTGCGCAATGGCGCAAAGGTTGCGGGACCGATTCCGTTGCCGGTTGAAAAGAAGAAATATACCGTCAACTCGTCAACGTTTGTGAACAAAAAAGCGCGTGATCAGTATGAAATGCGTATTCATAAGCGTTTGGTCGATATCATTGAACCATCTGCACAAACCATCGACTCATTGATGAATTTGAACTTGCCAGCAGGAGTTGATGTTGAGATCAAGATGTAACACCTGCAGGTGACGTTACGCCACGCCGTGATCGGCAGGCGCGTGCCCCTATGAAAACGTAGGAGTAGGCGCATGTCGGTCATGGGAGAGGGGGTAGCGACATCTGCTAACTATTGACAGAAAACCGGCCGTACGGTACACTGTCAGCACTGTAAAACCCGTCTTTTTACAAAGACAGTTCGTGTCAAACAGACAAAGAAAGATCCGCCTCCTTGGGGTGCGGAAAACCTTTGTATGTGAGAGATGAATGAGGAGACTTTAATTTTCGAACGAAAAAACAATTACATCGTAAAGCACCGGTATCGTATGATATCGTGGGGATCGCTTTAGTTTTTTCGTCTGGAAGTTATTGTCTCCAGACTATTTATTTTATTAGAGAGAGCACAACCATGAAATTTATTGTAGGACGCAAAAAGGAAATGAGCCAGGTCTTCTTGGATGACGGACGTGTTGTTCCGGTTACCATCGTTGAAGCTGGTCCTTGTGTTGTCACGCAAGTACGAACCAATGACAAAGACGGATATGCAGCCGTTCAGGTTGGGTTTGGTAATAAAAAGCACCCGAATAAGGCTTTGGCTGGGCATGTGAAAGGATTGATGAATGCCGCAGTCATGAAGGAATTTCGTGTTGCTGATGAAGAAGTTGCGCTCGAGCGAGGTCAGGAGATTACTACCAATGTCTTTACAGAAGGTGACGTTGTGAAGGTTACGGGCGTTTCAAAGGGTAAGGGTTTTGCTGGTGTTGTGAAGCGTCATGGCTTTCATGGTCAGGGAACATCGCATGGTGTCAAAGATCAGGTTCGTATGCCTGGTTCATCGGGTGCCGGTGGTGTACAGCGCGTCTTTAAGGGTGTCAAAAAGCCAGGACGCATGGGTGGTGACCAGATTACGGTTGCAAACCTTGAAATCGTGAAGAAAGATGACGAGAACAATCTCTTGTATATCAAGGGTGCGGTTCCAGGAGCACGCAATACAGTTGTAACGATCTATGGACCAGGAGTAATGGAGTTTGCAGCACAACAGCCGGTTCCAGAAGAAGCTCCGGTAGCGCAAGAGCCTGTTCAGGAGGCAGCAGCAGTTGAACCAACTCCAGAAGTAGCACAGGCGTAAGCGCAACGATTCTATACATATAACTTGAATTACCGTTATGACTAAAGTTTCCGTCTACAATTTACAAGGGAAAGAAGTCGAGAAGATTGATTTGAATCCGGCTATTTTCGATATGGCGCCCAACAAGAACTTGGTGGCGCAGGTTGTGCGCGTGCAGGAAGCGAATGCTCGCCAGCCGATTGCGCACACCAAAACCCGCACCAACGTGCGTGGTGGTGGTCGTAAGCCATGGAAGCAGAAGGGTACCGGTCGCGCTCGCGTCGGCTCAATCCGCTCTCCACTCTGGCGTGGTGGTGGTATCGTCTTTGGTCCACTCAGTGTCCGCAACTTCGCCTTGAACATCAACAAAAAGATGAAGCAAAAGGCATTGTTCATGGCGTTGACTGATAAGGTGCACGAGCAGAAATTGATCATCGTTGATTCGTTGGCCATGGACGCACCAAAGACACAGCAGCTGGTCGCAGCACTGGGAGCGCTGAAGGTTGATGGTTCTGCGCTGGTAGCGACAGCAGCCACTAATGCGAATGTCACACTTTCAGCACGCAACATTGAGCGCGTTGAGCAAATCCAGGCAAATAGTTTGAACGTTCGCGATGTGCTCAAGCACCAGTACCTCGTATTGGAAAAGAGCGCACTCGACGTGATTGAGGCGACGTATAACAAAGCGTAACGAACAGTATGGGAATTTTGGACAAAATCACAAAAAAGAAGCCAGCGAGCAAGGCGTCAGAGGCGCCTGCAAAAAAAGCTCCGGCAAAAAAAGCCCCAGCTGCTCGCAAAGCGACAGCAAAGCCTGCTGCGCAGAAGCAGACAGCAAAGCCTGCTGTAGTTAATCAGGCGACAGCTGCATACAAGGTCTTGATCCGTCCATTGGTGACGGAAAAAAGCACCGAGCTGGCAGCGCAGGGGAAGTACGTCTTTGAAGTCTCTATTCGCGCAAACAAGATCGCGGTAGCGCAGGCAGTGAAGGATGTGTATGGCGCTGATGTTCAGCAGGTTAACATCATGAAGACGCGCGGAAAGGTTGTGGCATTTGGTCGCAACTTGGGTAAGCGCAAAGACTACAAGAAAGCGATTGTCACGCTCAAGAAAGGGCAGACAATCCAGGTATTTGAAGGAGTTTAAGAATTAATTATATAACCTGACAACGGGCGTCGCCCGGCTATAGGTTATCAGAGCAACTATGGGTATCAAGATTTACAAGCCAATTACTGCAGCACGACGCAAATCAAGCGTTGATGATTTTGCAGATATTACGACAAGCACGCCGTCAAAGCGCCTTACCGTCGGTAAGCGCAAGAAGGGTGGACGTAACAATACTGGTAAGATTACCGTACGTCACCGAGGAGGAGGTGCTAAGCAGAAGATTCGTTTGATCGATTTCAAACGTGATAAGTTTGATGTACCAGGAACGGTGACAACGATTGAATACGATCCAAACCGTAATGCGCGTATTGCTCTGGTAACGTATAAGGATGGTGATAAACGCTATATCATTGCACCGCAAGGAATTACTGTTGGTGAAGAGATTATGGCGACGAAGGATAAGCGTGGAAAGGTTGCTCCAGGAAACGCGATGCCATTGGAATATATCCCTGTCGGTACATTTGTATATAATATTGAGCTGGAGCCAGGTAAGGGAGGGCAGCTTGTCCGCTCAGCAGGAAACGGCGCTCAGTTGACGGCAGTTGAGGGAAATCACGCCGCATTGAAGCTGCCATCAGGTGAAGTCCGCAAAGTGCTGAAGTCATGTATGGCGGTTGTCGGAACCGTTTCAAACCCAGATTACATGAACATTCGCTGGGGTAAGGCGGGACGAACACGCCACTTGGGCATTCGACCAACAGTCCGTGGTAAGGTAATGAATCCAAACGATCACCCTCATGGTGGTGGTGAGGGACGTAACCCAATCGGTTTGAAGCATCCAAAGACACCGTGGGGCAAACCTGCGCTTGGTGTGAAGACGCGCAAGCGACACAAGTCGTCAGCGAAACTCATCGTGAGCCGACGCAAGAACAAGCGCAAGAAATAATAAGTATCTATCACAGAACTGAGTATGTCGAGAAGTCTTAAAAAAGGACCATACATCAACGAAAAGCTCATGAAGAAGATCCAGGGGATGCGAGCGGGTGATCCAACGGTTGTGAAAACCTGGGATCGCGCGTCAGTCATCACTCCTGAAATGGTTGGATTCAAGATCGGAGTATACAACGGGAAGACGCATGTCGCTGTTGATGTCGTTGAAAACATGGTAGGCCATTGCTTGGGAGAGTTTGCGCCAACGCGCACCTTCCGTTCACACGGAGGAAAGATGGTCAAGGACACATTAAAAAAATAAGCTACCCACTGGTTCGCCAGTGCGCCTTCGTCACCACGGTGATGAGTGCGCATAGGTGAACCAGTGCAACAATTGATCGTATGGAAGTGAAAGCAAGTATCAAAAATTTGAATATTGCACCCAAGAAAGTTCGCCTTGTGGCGGGATTGGTGCGCGGCAAAAAAGTGGACGATGCGCTTGACCAGCTTCGATTTCTTAACAAAAAATCAGCACAGTCAATCGCGGATTTGATCCGTGCCGGAATTGCTAATGCAGAGCACAACTTTAAGTTGAGCGCTGATAATTTGATGATCAAAGAAATTCGTGTTGATAAGGGTATGACCTTGAAGCGCTGGACGCCACGTGCGTTTGGACGAGCGACAACGATCAACAAGATTATGTCGCACGTGAACTTGGTACTTGCCGAAGCACAGCCATCATCAGCAAATGCAGAAAAGAAAGAGGGAGAAGCAGAGCCACAAGCAAAGAAGGCGGCCGTGAAGAAACCAGCAGCACAGAAGGCAGTTGCACCAAAGAAGACTGCAGCGAAGAAACCAGCAGCAAAGAAGCAAACTACTAAGAAGAAATAACCATATGGGACAGAAAGTAAATCCAAAAATTGTACGCATCGGGGTGATCAACACCTGGCCATCAAAGTGGTTTTCGCATAAGCAGTATATTCCGATGTTTCGCCAAGATCTTGCGATCCGTAAGTTCTTCATGAAGCGTCTTAAGGAAGCTGGTATTGCGTTGGTTGAGATCGAGCGTGGTGCGCAAAAATTGACGATTATCTTGCATGTCGTGAAGCCTGGTTTGGTCATCGGAAAGAGTGGTTCAGGAATTGAAGATTTAAAGAAAGAGCTGACTGAAAAGGTATTACGTAAGAGCTTGACATCTGTTCCTGGTAAACAGGATGTGAACATCAATGTGCGAGAAGTTGATAATCCGAATTTGAATGCACAGGTTGTTTTGGATGGCATGATCATGGAAATTGAGCGTCGTATGCCGTATCGCCGAGTTTTGAAGCAGACGATTCAGCGCGTTGAACGTGCAGGTGCAAAGGGTGTGAAGGTGATGGTAGCTGGACGCTTGAATGGTTCAGATATCGCCCGCACTGAAATGCTTGCGCAGGGACAACTTCCGCTTCAGACATTGCGTGCCGATATCGACTATGCGCGCGGGGCAGCAGCAACGCTGTTTGGAAAGATTGGTGTTAAGGTCTGGATTTACAAAGGTGAAGTGTTCAACAAAAAGAGCACTGCGGCACCTGTAGCAGTCAAAGAAGAGATTGGCAGCGTCGTCAAGGCAAAAAAGAAAACTTCGTAGAATTTTGAAATTAGTAACGTAAGCAGGAAACATGCTATTACCAAAAAAAGTAAAACACCGAAAATGGCAAAAAGGGCGAAAGCGCAACCAAGGAGTCGCTTCTCGCGGTTTGGAATTGAGCTATGGTAGCTATGGATTGAAATCATTGGGATTTGCATGGCTTACGTCACGCCAAATCGAAGCAGCTCGTCGCGTCTTGAGCCGCTACACGAAGCGTTCTGGTAAGGTTTGGATCCGTGTTTTCCCGGACAAGCCGGTGACCAAGAAGGGTGCCGAAGTACCGATGGGTAAGGGTAAAGGAGCGGTTGATCACTATGTCTGTGTGGTGAAGCCAGGCGCATTGATTTTTGAAATGGAAGGTATTACTGAGGCAGAGGCAAAGCAAGCATTGGATTTAGCGTCATACAAGCTCCCGTTCAAGACCAAATTTATTAGCAAATAGCCTGACACTATGAAAGCACGTGAATACAACAAAAAATTGTCAGTCAAGAAGGAGTCAGATTTGCATAAAGACCTGGCCGCTGAACGCGAAGCATTGCGAGATCTGCGCTTCAAGGCAAGTCAAAATCAGCTCAAAGAGGTGCGCAAGATGCGCGTTGTTCGCAAGAACATTGCTCGCATCATGACTGCACTTCACGGCACACAACAGACGCCTGAAGAACAGACAAACAATAAATAGAACCCATGACAGAATCAAAAAACACAACTAAGCGAAAGTTTACCGGTACGGTCGTTTCGGACAAGATGGACAAGACGATTGTTGTTGCGGTGACATCAGCGAAAGTACACCCTCGCTACAAGAAGCAGTATACTGTTTCCCACAAGTACAAGGTGCATGATGAGCGCAATGAAGCAAAGCCAGGGCAGACCGTCGTTTTTGAAGAGTGTCGACCGCTTTCAAAGGATAAGCGCTGGAGACTCATCGAGGTAAAGAAATAAGCAAACACAGTAAGATACGTGTATGGTACAAGAAGAAAGCAAATTAAAGCTCGCCGATAACTCCGGAGCAAAAAAGCTCAAGGTGATTCGCGTATTGGGTGGCTACAAGAAGCGCTATGCTCGCATTGGCGATATTGTTACTGCGTCAGTGAAGGAAGCGCAGCCACACAGCGGTGTTAAGAAGGGTCAGGTTGTGCACGCGGTTATCGTGCGATCAACGGTAAACACCCGCCGCAACGACGGATCATATATTAAGTTTGATGAAAACGCAGCTGTTATTATTGATAAAAGTTCTCGAGAGCCGAAAGGAACTCGTATCTTTGGACCTGTTGCTCGTGAGCTTCGCGGAAAGGGTTTCAAAAAGATCGTATCACTGGCTCCGGAAGTATTATAAATTTGGATTCTAAGCAAGACGTATGAAAATCAAAACAGGAGACAACGTGAAGATCATCGCTGGAAAGGACAAGGGTAAAACCGGAAAGGTTTTGCAGGTTTTTCCGCAGCAAGAACGCGTGTCAGTTGAAGGAGCCAACATCATGGTGAAACACTTGCGCGGCAGCGGTAAGCAGGCAGGACAGAAGGTTGAATTCGCAGCGCCGCTTCATGTGTCAAACGTCATGCTGATTGATCCCAAGACAAGCAAGCCAACACGTGTCGGATACAAAGTCCTTGACGCAAAGGATGGTAAGAACAAAAAAGTCCGTATTTCAAAAAAGACCGGCGAAGTGATTTCGTAACGATAAACGCAAAGAAGTAGTATGAAACAATTACGAGAACAATATAATGACATCCTTGCAAACCTCAAGACTGAGCTGGGACTTTCTAATGTTATGGAAGTGCCACGGCTCGAGAAGGTTACTTTGAATGTAGGGTTAGGTAAGGGGTTGAGCGATAATGGATTCATTGACGCTGTTGAGGAGAGTTTGACGCGTATTACCGGACAAAAGCCGGTGAAGACGCTCTCGAAAAAATCAATCTCAAACTTCAAGATCCGCGAAGGTATGGTCATTGGTATGAAGGTGACATTGCGCGGAGACCGTATGTTTGACTTCATTGATAAGTTGATTCATATTACATTGCCGCGCGTGCGTGACTTCCGTGGAATTTCAGACAAGTCGATTGATAAAGCGGGTAACCTTAATATTGGTATCAAGGAGCACATCGCATTTCCTGAAATCAAGGCTGACGACATCGAGCGTATTCATGGCCTTGAGGTGACGATTACGACAACCGCAGACAGCCGAGAGCAGGGACTCGCGCTCTTCAAGGCAATCGGTATTCCATTTAAGAAATAAGTTACGATATAAATTTGGTACTATGGCGACGAAAGCACAAATTGCAAAATCAAAGAGAAAGCCAAAATACAGCACGCGCGTTGTTCGCCGATGTTGGCGATGTGGTCGAACGCGTAGCTTTATTCGTGACTTTGGAATTTGCCGTATCTGTTTTAGAGAACTTGCCTCAAAGGGTGAAATCCCGGGTATTCGCAAGAGTTCTTGGTAATCAACAGTGAAGCGACCACTACATAAATGAATTATTAGAGATATGCATACAGATCCTATTTCAGACATGTTAACGCGCATCCGCAATGCATCTGCGGCGCACAAGGCAGAAGTTTTGATTCCTTTTTCAAAACTTAAGTTTGAGATTGCCAAACTCCTGAAGCACGAGGATTACGTGGAATCGATTGAAAAGGTTGAAGGCGCCAAATTTGCGCATATTAAAGTTGTTTTGAAATACGACGGCAAAAAGCCGGGATTGACGCAGATCAAGCGTGTCAGCACGCCGGGTAAGCGCGTTTATGTCACCAAGGATAATTTGCCAAAGGTATTAAATAATTTGGGTATTGCCATTATTTCAACATCACAAGGACTCATGACCAACAAACAGGCGCAGCGCGCTGGTGTGGGTGGCGAGTTGTTGTGCGAGTTGTGGTAATTTTCGAGTAGGTGCTCGGTAGGAGGAAAGAATGATGCTTTGTTTCTTGCAGCCGAGTACGTACGGTAAGTAATATTGAATAACGACGTATGTCACGTATTGGAAAAAAAACTATCGTAGTGCCGCAAGGCGTAACTCTCACCGTTGATAACGGCATGATTGTTGTTGCCGGACCAAAGGGGACATTGCAACAGGCGCTCCATGCCCATGTTTCAATTGAACAAGATGAAGAGGGAGTGCATGTTAAGGTGGCTGATGAGACCAACAAGCAGCAACGAGCGTTGTGGGGTCTCTATGGAAGTTTGGTGCGCAACATGATCGAAGGTGTCGTGAACGGATATAAGAAAGAACTTGAAGTGAACGGTGTCGGATATCGTATTGCTATGAAGGGGACCGATCTTGAACTGAGTGTCGGCTTCTCACATCCGGTAACGTTCAAAGTTCCTGCAGATGTTACTGCAAGCGTACAGGATAACCGCATCATGATTGAGGGTATCGATAAGCAGCGTGTCGGAGAGACCGCCGCTCAGATCCGTAAAATCAAGAAGCCAGAACCATATTTGGGCAAGGGCATCAAATATGTTGATGAAGAATTGCGACGTAAGGCTGGTAAGGCTGCAAGTGCATAATCATGAACCGTTAATTATACGAATCTATGACTATTTCAGTACAAAGTAAGAATCAACGCACTCAGCGTCGTGCTCGCCGAAATCGCAGCAAGTTTTTTGGTACGGCGGAGCGACCACGCCTCTCAGTGCATCGTTCACTGAAGCACATTTCAGCGCAGGTTATTGATGATGCGACAGGAACAACGCTCGCTTCGGCATCTGACATTAAGCTGAAAGGAAAGAAATTGGAAAAAGCAGCCGCTGTGGGTAAGCTTGTTGCAGAAGCTGCGCAGAAAAAAGGCGTAACGACTGTTGTATTTGACCGTGGTGCGTATTTGTACCATGGGCGCGTGAAGGCAGTTGCTGAGGCAGCTCGTGAAGCGGGATTGCAATTCTAAATCATAAAATACTTTAACCAGTACCAGACGTATGGCTAGAATGAATAAACGACAACCGAAACCAGAGCAGGAGTTTGAACAACGCCTGATTGAAGTTGCCCGCGTAACGCGCGTTATGAAGGGTGGTAAGCGTATGCGCTTCCGTGCCTTGCTCGCAATCGGTGACCGTAAGGGGCGTGTTGGTGTCGGTCAGGCAAAGGGTGCCGATGTCAGTATGGCGATCCAAAAAGCATTCAATCAGGCAAAGAAAAGTATGATTATGGTGCCGATGGTGAATGGTACGATCCCACACGAAATTAACAAGAAGTACAAAGCATCACAGATCATGCTCAAGCCTGCGAAGTCAGGTTCTGGTGTGAAGGCTGGTGGTGCGGTCCGCGTTATTTTGGAGCTTGCGGGTGTACAGGACGTGACTGCAAAGATTAAAGGATCAAACAACAAGACCAATAACGTTAAGGCAACGCTTGAGGCACTGAGCGAATTCAAGCTGACAGACGATATGCGCAAGGATATGGAGAAGCGCAAGGAAGCGCTTGCACGCAAACAGTCAACACAGCGTCCAGAGGGTCGCAAGCCAGCAGGGCGACGTGCTCCGCGCAAGACGACGGGTAAGCCGGCGCCAAAGAAGCCAGCTGCGACAAAGGCTTCAACTAAGAAAGAAGAAGCTACTAACTAAACAGTATTATGGCACTCAGTTTACACAATCAAAAATCCGTCAAAAACCTGAAGTCAAAGAAGCGCATTGGTCGTGGACATGGTTCAGGGCGCGGTACCTACGCGGGTCGTGGTTTGAAAGGGCAAAAGGCACGTTCAGGTGGTCGTGGTGGATTGAAGTTGCTTGGTATGAAGGGCAACATGCAAAACTTACCGAAGTTGCCTGGATTTAAGTCTCTCAAGCCTCGCATGGAAACGGTAACCTTGGCAGTCCTTGAAAAGCACTACGCAGATGGTGCAAAGGTAACACCGGAAAACTTGCTGAAGAAAAAGTTGGTATTGACCACGCGTCATGGCGTGAAGATCTTGGGTACGGGAACGCTGACCAAAAAGTTGCTTGTTATTGCAGATTCTGTTTCAGCACAAGCACAGGCTACCATTGAAAAAGCAGGTGGAACGGTTAAGGCAAAGCGAGCACCCAAGGAAACGGTCAAAAAAGAAGAACAAGACGCGTAAGAAGTGAACCTTTGATGCATTTGAGCGTCAAAGGTTCTTTAAGAACAGCTTAAGCACAAGGTATGTTTATAGATAAAATTCGGGCAATTTGGAAAGTCAAAGAGTTACGCAATCGCATCGGGTTTGTCCTGTTGATGGTTGTGATTTTCCGTATCGCGGCGCACATTCCAGTGCCTGGGGTAAACTCTGAGAATTTACGTGCGTTTTTTGAATCAAATCAGGTGTTGGGATTGTTGAGCGTGTTTTCGGGTGGTGGTATTGAGACCTTCTCGATTGTTGCTCTTGGTATTGCTCCGTACATCACGGCATCAATCATTTTCCAGCTCTTGACGATGATCAACCCGAAGCTTGAAGAGTTACAAAAAGAACCGGGCGGACAGGAAAAGATTAATACCTGGACTCGTATCTCAGTTGTACCGTTGGCGATTTTGCAGTCATTTGGATTGATTTCACTCTTGCAACAGTCAGCGCTCAACATCTTCCCATCAATTTCATTTGGAGAAAAGTTATTGGCAGTACTCACGATTACGGCAGGAACCGTCTTCTTAATGTGGTTGGGTGAGTTGATTACTGAGAAATCTATCGGAAATGGTATTTCAATGATCATCTTTGCCGGAATTATGGCGAGTTTGCCTGGCTTTGTGCAGCGATTCATTGCTACTTATGACAGCTCACAGCTCTTTACCGTTATCATTTTTGCGGCTATTACTATCGTTACGATCGTGACGGTGGTCTTGCTCAACGAAGCAACGCGCAATATCCCCGTTTCGTACGCACGTCATGTGCGTGGTGGAGCTGGTGCGGGTGTGAGCACTCACTTGCCATTGAAGGTGAATGCGGCGGGTATGATCCCGATCATCTTTGCGATCTCGCTTGTCCTCTTCCCGCCATTGATCGCACAGTTTACCGTGCAAGCGCAGTCTGCTTGGTTGCGTGAAGTATCACAGTGGGTGATTGTGACCTTCCAAAACCAGACGGTGTATGGAATCTTGTATTTCGCATTTGTCTTTATCTTCACCTACTTCTACTCATCAGTTGTCTTCAAGCCGGAGCGTATTGCTGAGAACCTGCAAAACCAAGGTGGTTTTGTGCCGGGGATTCGTCCTGGCGAAGCGACAAAGAGTTACTTGCAGTATATTTCAAACCGTATCCTGTTTACAGGAGCAATGTTCTTGGCGACTATTGCTGTCTTGCCAATTGTATTACAGGAAGGATTGAATACCGGTAACCTTGTGTTGGGATCAGCATCAATTCTTATCGTCGTAGCCGTTGTCATTGACATGGTGCGTCAGATTGAGGCGCAGTTGACGATGCGTGATTACGAAATCTAATCTCTCATAAACAACAGCCCGATTCTTGAGTGCGTGAGGAAAGCTGGAAGCTGATTTCCAGCTTTTTCTCTTTGTAAGAGGGTCGTGCTATAATGCGAATCAATGGAACCACAACGGAAACTCAATCTTATATTGATGGGGCCGCAAGGCTCAGGAAAGGGTACGCAAGGGGAGTTGTTGAGCGAACGCTTGAACATTCCTTTGCTGGTAACAGGAGATTTGTTTCGGGCGCATATTGCGCTGGGGACGTACTTGGGGCAACTTGCTGAGCAGACTATTCATGCCGGCGAGCTCATGCCCGATGATATTACGCGCGAGTTGGTCGACAATGAATTAATACAATTACGCGACCGTGGGGTGATTATTGACGGGTATCCACGCAATGTGAAGCAAGCAGAGGATTTAGACAAGATGCTGCGGATTGATTATCTGATCTATTTGCATGTCCCTGATGAAGTAACGATTGAGCGTATTAGTAATCGACGCACGTGTTCTGCAGGGCATGTCTACAACCTTATCTCGAAGCCGCCGCGCATAGCGGGTGTTTGCGATCACGATCAATTGCCACTGGAAGTTCGTGCAGATGATCAGCCTGATGCTATCGAACGTCGATTGAATATTTATCACACACAGACCGAACCAGTTATTGATTATTATCGCAAGCAGGGCAAGCTACTGCAGTTTGATGCCTCACTGTCGATTCAGGAGGTGCATGAAGCAATTGCGCAACGTCTTGCAGCAGTTCTCGAATAGTATTTATGATTATCAAAACACAACAAGAAATTAACGACATCAAAGAAGGTGGACATATTCTGGGACGTATCATGGATGCGGTGATTGAACGTGTCCATCCTGGTGTCACAACCGATGAGTTGGACATATATGCTCAGGAGTTGATGCGTGAGGCCGGTGGTGAACCTGCATTTAAGGGATACAAGCCATCGTTTGGGCACGAGCCATTTCCGACTGCGCTCTGCACGTCAGTGAATGAGCAGATCGTGCATACGCCGGCAAATACCGGACGCGTTTTGCAGGAAGGTGATATTATTGGTATTGATGTCGGGTTTAAATACAAAGGCATGTTTACTGACATGGCGCGCACGGTGCCAGTCGGCCGTATTGGAGCACAGGCGCAGGACTTGCTGATGGCCACACAGGCAGCACTTGAAGCGGCGATTGATTCATTGCAGGTCGGAGGAACGCTGTATAGCGTCGGGGAGGCGGTTGAAGGCGTTGTTCGGGGTCGCTATGGGATTATTCGTGATCTCGTGGGCCATGGTGTGGGGAAGGAAATTCATGAGGAGCCCAATGTCACGAATTTCACCTATGCCCCGATGAAAAAGTTCAAAGTGCAGGAAGGTATGGTGTTGGCTATTGAACCCATGCTTTCGATTGGTTCGTCACATATTGTTTTAGGCGATGATCGATGGACCTATGAAACCGAAGACGGTTCATTAGCAGCGCAATTTGAAAACACGGTAGCGATTAACTATGATGGCTCGGTGGA
>CAZIQD010000014.1:16270-19138 GCA_964541715.1 uncultured Gammaproteobacteria bacterium | reverse complement strand
AAATAAAAAGGACCCCATCTGTGCCCCATGTTGTGATTACTGGGCCGCTGTGAGGTCCGTTTTTCTGAATCGGATCCAAGTGTGGATCGAAATGATGCAACTGCATCGAGTGAAAGAACGGTTCAGAAATAATCTTTGTCTGCAGATGATGACTGTGCAGAACGACCCTCAACCACTTACCGGATCCCCTCCAGATGCCATGAGCCTGTATTCCAGTTCTACTGAACTACACGCTCATGGCATCATTGACGGAGGTTCGCCTCGCAAAATTTTTGTATTTTTGTTTTTGTGTGCCCATCAACCGGCACGGTTTGTTGCGGAAGCAAGGAGTCAAGAGTACAAAACGTTCACAAAACCACAAGGCTTTGTGGACGTTTTCTCGCCAAAAGATTTATTACTCGCAAGGAGTTATAGAAAGAACTAACTTACACTACCAGTATAGCATTTTTTAGCCCCTGGGTCAATTTATGTGGCATAATAACGCCTAGTTTTAGGCTAAACCATAGGTAAGAGTAGCAGATCACACGCTGTTTGAACACAAAAGTTATCCACAAAAATTACCGGATACAGGCCAAAAACTGTGGATATCTCTGTGGATATGTTGAAAAGACTGCCTGACGGGCAAATAACTTGAGCCACGGCATCCCTTGAAGCACCTCTGTCCCCACAACGGCAATATCCGTCGTCGGATCAATAAGACATCCCAGCTCAGTTGAATCGGTCAACTCGTCAGGTCTCATATTCTTCATAACCGCTGCAAAGCCATCCCAGGTTTCAATGGTATACCGATCATCAGAAGTCGCATCAATCACGCTCCCTTCGCGAATAGCGATATCAGCCCGATTCTTGGTAATCACACGAATTGGAGAGCCATCAGGCAAATATGTCGTGAACGGTTTACGGCGATCATACGCCAACCACTCGCCAAGCAACCCCGTTAATGGCTCAATCAGAGCCTCACTATCCCCATTCTTTGCTAATATCAGCGACTTGTCATCGTTATACTGCATATACCATGCATCATCAACCCCTTGCAGCAGCTCAGAATCAAATCCATAGCGCTCACGCGCTACGGCAAGCTCATCCGCGGGAATCGTTTCGATCCTGTTGGCAAGGCGTTCTCCAAAATTATTCATACGCAGCCCCCAGACAAGCTCGTCTGATGCAGGAAGTGTCACTGGAACACCCTCTCCATAGCCAAAGGATCTCGCCAGGATCATTCCTTGTGCGAAAGTTAGCTCTGCTGTGAGTGTTTTTGCAGCAGGAAGCTGTTCAATCACCGCTGCCGGCAGGGGTATCTGATACTTCAACTCGTCAATCAATGACCCTTGGGCAAAAAACACACCCTCATCACGACCAATGCGTTGGCGGGCAAATGACAACGTGACGTTATGCGACAATCCCGTGTCACCGGTCTGGATAACCTGTCTCATCAGCTCACTGGTGGGTGCCGAAGCGGTAATCACCAGATACTGCTTGCGCAGCATAGCATTATCAATGGTAAATGAATGAAGGTTTAATTGTTGCAACACCGTAAAGAGCTGGTGCGTTGGGGGTAGAGGATTTCGAAGATAGGCTACCATAACGGTTTCATACGCACCTTCAGTCGGAACCAAGCCAACGGCGATATTGCGCGAACTCCGCGTCAGATCGTGAGCAACAAGCAATGAAAGTTGCTGTTTGAGCGCAGGGTCGATACGCAACTGCTCATACCACGACATCGCCAACACCTCCTCATCCGCCCGAAAGCTCGCATACACAACTGTATGCGCCGGGAAGTACTGCACCAGATCATCTTTGGTATAGGTAAGATAGGCGTACGCCGCCACCAGGACCACCGCAACAATACCAAAAAAAAGGAGCGCTGTTCGAAGCGCCGCGCGCACTATAGAGAGTCGAAAGGGAAGCTGTTTTTGATACATAGATGCCCTCATTGTAGCGCGTTTATACCTATTCGTAAATCTCTCTCCAGCCCTTCCTTTCTCCGGCGCCTGCCTTGCCCTCCAAAGCACGCATGCGCGAAGGAGGGAGGCGCCGGAATAATACGAAATCACAAAACCACCCCGCTGAGCGGGGTGGTCTCCTTTCATATTTTTACGATTTACTAAAGAAGCCTCGCTTCTTCTCCTCTGGCTTCTCCGCCGGCTTATCACCTACCGGAGCGCTTGGTTGCTGCGGACGATCAGCCGCCGGTCGTTCTTCTCGTGGCGGACGTTCTTTGAGCGCTTTCATTGAGAGACCAATCTTGCCGTTCTCAACTTTCACGACCTTCACGTTCACGACGTCGCCAACCTTGAGTACGTCAGAGACTTTTTCGGTTCGCTTCCAGTCAATTTCAGAAACATGCACCATGCCGTCTTTACCCGGAGCAAATTCTACAATCGCCCCAAAGTCCATTAAGCGCACGACGGTCCCTTCATACACTTCGCCAACCTGAACATCTTTAACAATTGCCTCAACAATTTCCTGCGCCTTGAGTGCTCCTTCCATTGCACCGGTAATCATCACCAGTCCGTCATCTTCAATGTCAATTTCAACACCGGTCTGCTCGATGATCTTGTTGATCACCTTACCACCACTTCCAATCACCTCTCCAATCTTTTCTGGATTAATGCGGATCGCGATAATGCGTGGCGCGTATGGTGACAGTTCTTGCGGAGCTGGAATAGCGTCAGTAATTACCTTCAAAATGCGCTCAATACCGCTCACACCTTGCTGCAATGCTTCAGTTACCACGTGTGGTGGTAATCCAGTTGTCTTCGTATCCAGCTGAATTGCTGTAATACCTTGTGACGTACCGGTAATCTTAAAGTCCATACCTCCATTACCATCTTCCAAATCCTGCAAGTCAGTAATGACTTTGTATTT
>CAZIQD010000014.1:5442-16170 GCA_964541715.1 uncultured Gammaproteobacteria bacterium | reverse complement strand
AATCTGCGTCTCTCCACGAGAAAACAATGCAGAACCATGCGTGCGCGGGAACAAGTTAATCTGCGCTGCCAATTCACGAATGTCAGTCAGGCTACGTCCGTCAACACGACGATCACGCTCCAATACTGCCTGGGCTGCCTCTTCTTCAATCAGCTTACTTGCCTTGCCCATAGCATACTTCACCTGATCCTCTGTTAATTCACGTGCAATAAGTTTTTCTTTCAAAGCGCCTTTCACAATCTCCAAGTTCTGCTTGCGCAATTTTTTCGTCGGCAACTCTTTGTCCAGTAACCACGGTGCCGTCACCTCTTTCACAACTTCGCGCGCAACGGTCAACGCCTGCTGCTCTGCTGCGATTTCTTCTGGTGACTTATCGGGCATCAGCTGCTCAGCGGAAAGCTTCTCCTTGCCGACTGCATCACGCACCTGGTTGAGCAAATCAACCACCGGCGCATAATGCTGCGTCGCAAACTGAAATGCCTTATCCATAACGTCAGATGACACCTCCTGTGCCCCGCACTCAACCATAATCACCTTGTCACCACTTCCTGCGGTCACCAAGTCAAGCTGCGATACTGCCATCTGTTCAACTGAGGGGTTCAAGATAAACTCACCATCAATCAAGCCAACGCGGTTACCCGCCAATGGTCCGTTCCATGGCGCATCCGACATGTGCAATGCACATGACGACGCAATCAGCGCAATGATGTCAATCGGCGATGCAGGATCATATGACATGGTCGAACAGATCACCTGCACATCGTTACGAATGTTATCATCAAACAAAGGACGGAGCGCGCGGTCAATCATGCGCGACACCAACACCGCTTCGTCAGAAGGGCGTCCTTCACGCTTGATAAAGCGTGAACCTTTAATTTGCCCATTGGCATAAAGTTTCTCCTGAAACTCTACCATGAGCGGGAAGAAGTCCATCCCATCACGACGATCTTTTGAGATCGTTGCTGTAGCCAACACGACCGTGTCGCCGTGCTGCACCGTGCAGGCACCACCCGCTTGCAACGCCAAAAGCCCCGTCTCGATAATCAGCGGGCGTCCTGCCCACATGGTTTCGAACCGTTGTGTTCCTTGCATACTCTGTTACATATTACCGCTGATCTACAGACTGCAGAACTAAGTGTTCTGAATGTCTGCACACCAGCGCATGAATTAAGGTGTACCAACCGATACACAAGCGGCACCTCCCCGCGCTCAAGCGAGCTCAGCTCAACGAGCGTGGGAAAGTACCAATCTGTATCCGTTTTATGCACGTGGTTTTACCGGACGTTTTCGCGGTGCGTATGAACGCTTGTACCGAATAAGGAATCGATTCTTTTCTTTTTCTAGGTCAAAGAAATCATCGACGACCTCCATCAGCTTTGATGACGTTGATCGTTGAAACGAAACGCCCTCCACCAAGCATCCTTTGTTGACCTGCAAGTACTCAACGAGCGGGATAAAATCTCCGTCGCCCGTCACGAGCACAATCACATCAACTTTATCAGCGAGTCGAATGGCATCAATCGCCATACCGACATCCCAGTCTCCTTTTTTTGCACCTCCCGAAAAAATCTGCAGATCTTTGAGACGAAGCTCAAACCCCTGCTTTTCCAATGCTTCAAAAAACGCTTTTTCATCTTCTGCAGGTGAGGTGATGCCATACGCCAAGGCGCGCACCAACACTCGTCCTGCCACTGCCTGCTCCAAAATTGCTTTGAAGTTGGCGTAGCTATTAAAAAGATTCTTCGCCGAATGATACACATTTTGCGCGTCAACGAAAACGGCAACGCGCTGATCTTTGTGTTTTATCATATGTTTGACACAGATTCACAGACACTCATCCGTGAAATCTGTCTATATTACTTATGTAAACTAACTCACCGATAACACTGAATATCAGTGCATCTGTGCAGATTTTCGACCTTTTGTTAATGAACTGATACATATTTCATGCATCATGACTACGGTGGATGTGTATCGCACCGCAGCTATCATATATGAAACAAAGAACTCCCCGACCAAAGTGCGTCCTTTGGCAATCGGGGAGCTTTCGATTAGTTGGTTGGTTCCTCGTCAGCGAATTGCTGCATTTCAAGAGCAGACAATGGCTTAAGCTTGAGCGCCTTGACGATCCCTTCATACCGCTTGTCATCTTCACGCTGCAAGTAGCGAAGCAAACGCTTTCGCTCCTGTACCTTGCGTAACAATCCGCGGCGTGATGAAAAGTCATGCTTGTGACTCTTCAAGTGCTCAGTGAGCTCTTTGATCTCTTCGGTCAAAATAGCGATCTGAACCTCAGAAGATCCCGTGTCGCTATCATGCGTTCGGAACTTCTTAATCAGTTTTTCCTTCTTGTCTTTTGCGAGTGCCATAGTGGTCAGGGTTTAATGACTTAATGCTGCCGATAACCGAGTCCATGGAGACCAATCCATAGCCCAGATACCGTCAAAAGATGGTTATAGATTAACAAATTCAGGTGTTTGTGTCAATGGCATCTACTTGCATAAAATCAAACAATACGGCATGATACCACATCGCAGGAGGTTTCTCGTATGGACACACTTTTCACGCACGTACAGCCCTTGGCACGAATCATCATGGAGCTCTGGATACTCTTTGTCGCCTTTCCCCTCATGTCGCTCATCATTATCGAGCGATCACCAGACTTCCCTCATGTTTCCAAGTGGGTGATGGCGCCCTTCTTCTTTCTTCACGGCCTGTTCACGCTCTTTATCACCGCAGAAGCACTCATCACCATGCAATGGGGCGCTGTCACTTCATTCAGCTGGATGGCACTGGTCACCGGCATTATGGGCTACTACCTGCCGTATCACGAGTCGTGATACGGTATTTTTATACAAAAAAAGAAGAAAGCCGGTGGGCTTTCATGATGAGATGAAAGTTGCCCATATAGCTCTTTCTCTTTATACTACACCCTATGAACGACATGATACCAAATATCGAGCCTTCATGGGCACACGCCTTAGATGATTTACTTCAAAGCGAATCGATGCAATCGCTCAAGGCGTTTTTAATTAAAGAAGCGCGCAAGCAACAGACGCTGTATCCGCAAGCACAAGATATCTTTGCCGCTTTCACGCTCACGCCGTTTAATCGAGTCAAAGTAGTGATCTTGGGACAGGATCCCTATCACGGCGAAGGTCAGGCACATGGTTTATGTTTTTCAGTACCGCAGGGAATTCAACCACCTCCTAGTTTAAAAAATATTTTCAAAGAATTGCATGCCGATCTTGGTATCACGCCACCAACCTCAGGCTGTCTCACCGGCTGGGCGCAACAAGGTGTCCTGCTCTTGAACGCGATTTTAACCGTGCGCGCTAATGAGGCGGCATCGCATCGCGATAAAGGCTGGGAAGCATTTACTGATGGTGTCATACAAACAATTTCAGACAAGCGCGAACATGTGGTGTTTATACTCTGGGGTAACTATGCGCGCTCAAAAAAAAAGCTGATTGATGCGTCAAAGCATCTCATCATTGAGTCCGCGCATCCTTCACCCCTCTCCGCCTACAATGGTTTTTTTGGCTCCAAGCCGTTTTCACAGACAAATGAGTATTTGCAATCGCATGACTTAGAGCCCATTGAGTGGGGGTGGCTTACCTAACACCTTTCGTTGACAAAACTGTGCTTCTATGAGAATCTCTCCCATACGCCACTCATCTCCCAAAGAAGGGATAAAGCATGTTAAAAATCCGTACCTTGACCATGGAAACCGAATTGCAAACGGGCGCACGTCCGTTGCAATTGCAGGTTCCCACCAAACCCGGGGCGCACGGAACGCTGTGCGTCATCGAACCGGGGAAGATCACGAACGGGGAGTTCCCGATCGCGCGACGCATGTACTACGTCACCAACAACTCGGGACAGCCCGATCCGCGCGGTGGGCACTACCACCCCGACAAAGAAGAGATCCTCTTCATCATCACCGGGGAGGCGACGTTTCACCTCCGCACGCGTGATGGGCACGAAGACCATTTCGTGATGGACGATCCGCGCATCGGCCTCTTCATGCCGGCAAACGTCTGGCACATGGTCACACTCTCGGGCGTCGCCGTCCTGGGCGTGCTCTCTCCGCGAGAGTACTCCCCCGACGAGTCCGTCGCCGACTTCAGCTGAACATCGTCACGACCATGTTCGTACCGGGAAGCATTCGTGCTTCCCGGTTTTTTTGTTATTAAAAAACCGATGTCCCAGAGGACACCGGTTGCACGGCTGGTGAGCCGTCAAGAACTATACGCTCTGTGGCGTTTGAGGAAGTCTCTCGGGATGCACCGTCTTGCGTACCTGATAGGCAAACCAGACGCCAAAGAGGAGTACCAACGACAAGAGACCGGCTGCGTAGGGAATGATGGGAGAAATGAGTGCGAAGCAGAATCCACAAGGGATGAGCATGCCCATTTCACGCCAACTCAGCACAACGCCGCGAAATCGACGTGCCTCGTCGACACGACAGACCATGATGATAAGGGCAAAAGCGCCGACATACCAGTGAAGCGCACTCCACTTCTCATGGTCGCTCAGCGGTGTCAGCCAGAAGAGCAGCGCGCCGATGAGAATCGGGACGAGGGGCTGAGACGCCAACAGTACTGTAAACAACCAGTCGATCGCATGCGTCAGCAACGTCGGTCGCTCATGATCAAAATCATAGCGGAAATCATCTTCGTACATATAACCTCCTTGTCGAAGAACTTACCCATACTAGCAAGGGTGTGGCTCATCGTCAAGAAAGGGGGTCTTTTTTTGAGATGCGTCGCACAATATGCTATACTTAGTGACAAAGCAGAGGCTCGTACTTAATTATTAATGTTTAATTATTAAGTATGAATCTTAATCTTTATCTTTTACCTTAATCTTTAATTCACTCTATGTCTCGACCAAAAACAATAACAAAAAAGACGACCTCGAAAAAAGCTACCCCCAAGACTTCTCGTAAAGCAGCCGCCCCAACACCCTTCCTGCAGACAAAGTTAGATCCGCGCGTCTTTGCTATTATCATGCTGACCTTTATCGGCGCCCTCCTTGCCAGCAATGCAGTCATCGCTGCGCGCTATGAGCGCCAAATGAATGCCGTTGCAGGCATCTACCAAGAAGTGATTTTGCGCAACGGCTTTGTTATCTCTCTCCTTGCCGATAAGGCAATTCGCTAAGCCGTGGAAATTTCTCTATGAAGCTCTCTGAAGCCATCCGGCAGTTTTTGGAATATCTGGAAATCGAAAAAGGCCGCAGTCACAAAACGATTGCGAACTATCATTTTTATTTAGAACGATTTGCGCACGCAACTGGCGCCACAACCGTTCAGGATATTACCGCTGACAATGTTCGCTCATTTCGCCTCTGGCTCAATCGCCAAGCTGACCGCAACGGTGAGCCGTTAAAGAAAAATACTCAAAACTACCACCTTATCGCCTTGCGCGCCATGCTGAAATATCTCGCAAAGCGGGATATTGATACGCTTGCGCCGGAAAAAATCGAGTTGGCAAAAATGCCGGACCGTGAAATTGAGTTTATGGAAGGCATCGAACTCCAGGCACTGCTTGAAGCGCCGCTCAAAGACGATGCCCACGAACTCGTGCGCTTGCGCAACAAAGCAATCGTCGAGCTTTTTTTCTCAACCGGTCTGCGTATCGCAGAACTCTCCACGCTCAAAAAAGATGATATTAATCTGGCAAAAGATGAATTCACCGTGCGCGGAAAAGGCTCAAAACTGCGCATCGTTTTTTTGAGCAACCAGGCGCGTGCAGCACTCCAGCACTACCTCGAGCGTCGACATGATATGAATCCATATATCTTCATCTCACATGACCGCGGTGTGAATGGGCGCGATGAAACTGATGAGTCCCTCACGCCACGCTCAATTCAGCGCATGATCAAAAAAATGGCAAGGCTTGCCGGTATTACAAAAAATATCACTCCCCATGTCTTGCGGCATTCATTTGCCACCGATCTTTTAAATAACGGCGCTGATATTCGCAGCGTACAGACAATGCTCGGACACTCCTCCATCACCACAACACAAATCTATACGCACATCACCGACCGCCAGCTTAAGGAGATTTATAAAAAGTTCCACAACAAGGCGGAATAACCTTGCTTCATGTGTTATTTTGCGGTACAGTTCTCCCATATTGAACACTCAACCAAGGGGGGTACATGAAACGCGTTCTTATCGTTGACGACAGTCCGACCATACGCGCAAAGCTCCAAATGGAATTGCGTGCGCTTCCGCTCACCATCACGGAAGCTTCATCCTTTTCGGGATTAATGAATCTCTCCTCAACTCCGCCAGATCTCGCTATCGTTGATCTCAATATGCCCGGCCTCACCGGCGAACAAGTGGGGACATGGCTGCGCACTCACTTTCCGCAAGCTCGTCTCATCATCTTCTCGAGTGAAGCTGATAGCCGACTCAAAGAAGCCGGGGAGCGTGTACAAGCAGATATGGTGTTTTCAAAAAACGACCTGCGCTCATATACAGCGCTTCGTCAGTACATTCGCCAACAACTCCTCTAGCCCTCACCTCCGAGCCCACTCGTGTCTTACGCGATGCCTCGGAGGTTTTTTAAATACGTGCGGAAATAAAAAAGCGACAGCCGTTGGGCTGTCGCGAAAAGGGCGATGAGGGATCTTGCGTGGCGGCTTATGCTCATCAGATTCTTCTTCGATGAGCGGAGCCGGTTCAGGCTGAGTAGGCGAGTGTATGTGGCACCCTACGCAGCAACTTACTATGATAATGAAGGTGATCGCGAGCTTCATGACGCGCTCAGCTCACACATCTCCGAGGAGTACCGCGTCTGCACCCACTCCAAAACGTGTGTCAGCGAAGGAAAGATGGCATCAGCCTTTTTGAAGTCACGCTCGCGAGAAAAGCGATTGGGCACGGCAAGGCAGGTAAATCCCGCTGCCTGAGCAGCGGCAACTCCCGCAGGGGTATCTTCAATGCAGATAATATCCCCCTGGAGCGATCCATGCCCCTGCGCCAAAATATCGGCAGCCTTCAGATAAAGATCAGGTGCTGGCTTTGCATGGTCAACCTGATCTGCTCCGACGATCTTGTTGCAGTAGGGTAACAGGCCGGTCACCTGCATCTTGCGCCATGCGAGCGAAAATCGCGAACTCGTGACAATGGCACGCGGCAAGTGCATACTCACGCACCAGCGCAGCAATTCCTCTGCCCCCGGCATCAATGGTAGCGGATAGCCGGGCGTTGCCAACTGCGCCTCCACAAACTGCTTGCGTGCAGCTTGCAGCGAGGCGATGTCACAATCAACCATGTGAGTCGTAATGATCTCGTAGCAGATTTCGAAGCTACTACGGCCACAATAATCAACGTATGCAGCCTCAGTAATAGCCACCCCATAGGGCCGCAGTGCGTGATTCCACGCCTGCAGTTGCAAGGGTTCCGAGTCGATAAGCGTACCGTCTAAATCGCACAAAAGCGCTGCGAGTGTCATGAAGTGTCTCCTTGAAAGAACATAAAAGCATAGTAGTAGCCTACTATGCTTTATACTTTTTTTCAAATCTCTTATCCCTGTGCGTCCGTATTTTCCTTGTAGCAGTGCTTGCACTCATAGACCGTCTGCTCATCAGGCGTCCCGTGCGCACGCACAATACTTACCGCCTCTTCAGGTGTCATATGCACCGAACATTGCTGGCACACATAGCGATCTTCTATGCGCCCTTCAGTGCTCTCGGGAATATGTTTTGTTTCCATACCTGTCGTATTACTAAATAAGATATGCTCATTACTCCATGCGGTATGCTTTGCCAAACTCATCCTCAAACAAAAGTTCTTGGATCGGCTTGCGTGTATTGGGCGTCTCGCCAGATAAAAATTCTTGGGGAACCTCTTTGAGTGAGGTGCGTCTGCCAATGGCGATCATAAACTCAACACGAAATTGCTCGGGGATCTTAAAGAGTTCGCGTGCACGCTCATGGTCATAGCCCGCCATACCATGCGCAACGATATCCATATCACTCGCCTGAATCGCTAAGTTCTCCCATGCCGCCCCCGCATCTGAGGTATGATTACGATTCATCATCTGCTTACCCTTGGGCGTAGTTGGCTGCTCGTCAGAGATCAAGAGCATGAGATACGAGGCAGCTGCAGTCCACTTCATGTTGAACTCATCAAGTAACGAGCGAAGTTTTTCGTAGCCCTGCGTTCCTTTCTTGCCTACAATGAATCGCCATGGCTGCGTGTTTGACGACGAGGGTGCCCAGCGCGCGGCCTCAATCAGCGTCAAAAACTCCTCTTCAGTCACAGGCTCTTCTTCATCGCGCAAGACGCGTGGACTATGCCGATTTAAAATCGCCGGATGAATCGGATATGCCGGCGTTCGCGTTGCCGTAATATACTTCTCGTATTTCTTTTTGTAAATCTTTCCTTGCATATCTCCAGTATAACAAACTCCCCTCAAAACAAGAAACTCACCCCATTTCGGGGTGAGCTCTACAACTCCTTATATATGATATCGTTTTTACGAAGATACTCGGTCGAGTGCACCGTCACCACATCACCCGGTTGCGCATGTTCAGCAGGCACACCATCGACACGAAGTTCGGTAATCGTTACGCGAACATCATCCGTTGTCTCTCCTCGAAAGACCAGCGCATCTCCCGTCTGTAACGTCTGCCCCTCGAGAATGAATTCAACAACCTGCGCTTTGCGATAATAATGGCTGACTTTGCCAATATATTTACCGGGAAGTTGATCTTCCGCTGCTTCGCGTTGCGTCAACTTCTTCATCCACGCTCGCAACATCAGCTGTGCCTGCTCAAGTTTGGTGAGTGGCTTGAGATCCTTACGCAACCGTTCCGTATAATTCCGTTGGTTAGCGCCAGCAGCTTTACGCAACTCCTTTTGCTTATCTTCTGGTAATTGCATAATACGGTAACACTCCATCGAGCAGGCGCCTTCCAATAAGTTGGCGCAACGGGGGCATTCGATAAACAAAAGATTACACGCCACATTGCTGCAGTTCACCATATCATCAGCAGGCGTTGAGCAGATATCACAGGTTGCAATCACCTCATCAGAAATGGTTTCTTCAACACGGCCGTCAAAAACAAAGTTCTTGCCGACAAATTTATTATCAAGCCCCTTTTCATCAATCTCATGCTTGTACGCAATAATGCCGCCATACAGCTGATTCACATCGTCAAAGCCATGATGTTTGAGGTATGCTGAGGTCTTCTCACAGCGCACACCACCCGTACAGTACAAGAGAATTTTTTTATCCTCCTTACCTTGCAATTGCTCCAATACCAGGGGTAATTCTTCGCGGAAGGTATCAACATCCGGCGTGAGCGCACCCTTAAAATGTCCGATGCGCGACTCATATCCGTTGCGCATATCAACGACAATAGTGTTGGGATCCTCCATTGCCTGGTTCCATTCTTCAGCATTTAAATGTTGTCCGACATTCGTAATGTCATAGGTGCCATCCGGCAGACCGTCTGCAACGATGTACGGACGAACCTTAATGGTGTTTTTAATAAATGACGGATTGCCACGCTCTTCAACGGCAACTTTTAACGGCATTGCTTGTAAAATATCACGGGACTCCAGGTTTGCGATAAATGCATCCCACTGCGGCAATGGTACTGAAATTTGCGCATTAATGCCTTCGTGTGAGAGATAGGTACGCCCCAACACGCCCAACGCACTCCACTCGTCAAACAACTGGTCGCGCAACGCAAAAGGATCTTCAATGCGCACATAGCGATAGAAGGAGACGGTTTGTCGTTCAAATGATTCGTGCAAGACGCGCTGCAATGCGTCTTCACGTGATAAAAGATTTCGCTTGCTATACATAGTATTATCCATTATATCCCTGCACTCGAATGACCTGCACCGGGCAGGCAGCCGCAGCGTCAATCACATCAGGAATTTCATCTTCGTCGATCTGCGCGACCATGAATTGATCACCTTTCCACTGCGCTCCGCGTAAATCCGCACGACCGTCAGTCGTATTCATACTCCATGTATGACCTGCCAACAACTCACATGAACCACAGCCAATGCAGTCATTACGCTTGTGCGATACGGTTTGTTTTTTAGTTCCCATAGTGTTGCTCCTCAGTACGGTCAATCAACAGATACATTTTATCATTTTTGCGCAGATATTCGCTGGCCGGAAAAGTGAGGATATCACCTTTGCGCGCAATCTCAGCAGCCTCGCCATTGACGCGCACTTCACGAATCGTGTCGCGGTATGCACCCGTCGTTACGCCGGTAATTGAAAAAGCATCGCCCGCTTTAATTTCCCCTGTTTCAACGGTCACCTCAGCAACCTGTGCTTCAGGGAAGTAGTGTGTCACGCGTCCAATATATACCTTTTCTTTCGTCGCTTGCGAGCCGTAGACATTCGAATACTCACCGAGTTCTTTGCCCAAATAAAAATTTCCTTTTGAAAGCCCTCGATTAAATACTTCTTTAAGCGCTTCAAAGTATCCTTCAATTTTTTCTGGCGTGTAGGTGCCCGCCTCAATATCAGCAAGCGCCTGCTTGTAGGTTCTCACGACCGTATCAACATATTCCGGCGACCGGCCGCGTCCTTCAATTTTCCATACCTGTACTCCAGCTTCCAATAACTTGTCCGCGAAATCAATCGTGCAGATATCAGCGGCGCTCATCACATACTGGTTATCAATCACCAGCTCCTTCCCGGTCTCAACGTCAGTCACTTTATATTTCGCACGGCAGTTCTG
>CAZIQD010000014.1:0-5342 GCA_964541715.1 uncultured Gammaproteobacteria bacterium | reverse complement strand
TAGTTTGAAATTGAAAGTTGCGTCGAGATATGCACGGGCATGCCAATCTCATTGCAATATTGCAGCGCCGCAAAGTCAGAGGCGATAATCGCATCAATGCCATGTTCTTTGGCCGCATCAATAATCGTGCGCATAATCGCAAGATCGTGTTCGTACAACAGCGTATTAACTGTTAAGTATGCAGTAATACCTGCCTCATGGCAGCGCTTGGCGATTTCGCATAAATCATTAATCGTGAGATTGTTTGCTGCTTTGGCACGCATGTTCAACTGCGTAATGCCAAAATAAATACTGTCAGCGCCAGCCTTAATCGCTGCCGCCAAACTTTCATAGCTTCCCACGGGCGCCATGATCTCTGCATCTGAAGGTTGTATCAAATAGTTCATAGAGTGCCTGTAAAATACCCGAAAAATACACTCATGTCAATTCTCACAAGTAACGTAAAAAGCCCCGTACAGGGCTTCTTGCTCTTCTCTGGCTATGCTTTGGGATACAATTTTTCTACCACTTCACCATCTTCGAGCTTATAGACTTCAATGGCAAGTACCGGACAGGACATCGCGCCATCCATATTTTCATCCTTGAGCTCATCAAGAATGATATATTCTTCGATAATTTCTCCGTGATCGTTGTATACTTTTTCGCCTCCAATAATCGACACTTTACCGTCAGGTGTCTCTTCCCACAACTGCGGGTCAAGTGCCGAGCAGGCAAGCGCGCCAATGCAGAGATCGCGTTTGAAAACAATTTTGTATTGAATCATGGGGGACTAGTTTATGGTTAAGCTCCGGCACCTCAAGAGCCGGCAGCCGCTCCGGCTCTTGAGGTGCCGGAGATTCTCGGGTATATAGTAACAAATAGCCGGCGATCGCTCAACTTGAGGAGCCCAAAACACCTAAGGCGCGGTTAAAAAAGAACCCCGCCACGCTGAGCGTGCCGGGATCAATTTTACTTCTTTCGTGACTTCCAAGTCTTTCCACGCATCTTGTTCTTTGCGCTCGCCTTGTTATCGAAGCGCTTCAGCTTTGGAATTTTCATGCCTTTCGACGGAAGTTTTTTGCCCGAACGATTACTGCTTTTTCCCATAGGTAGTATTAATATCTGCACAGACTATAGCATCTTCCTTTGTTTTTGGCAAGTAACCTACTCTCTCTTGGAGGCGATGGATCTCATTCGTATCCATTCGTAGCATTAGCATTATTCACGTATTTGCAGTAATTAAAAAACCGTCGAGCTTGGTCACGGAAGTATCCGTGAACGCTCGACGGCGATGAATCGGTGTCGCCTCAAAGTTACGAGGCGAATGCTCCCAGGCAGCGTGCCAAGGAACGGCTGCGTGGCGCATACTGCATGAGATGCGGGACTGCCTCAGGGGAGAAGAGCTGTCTGGCGGGCAGCAACTCGCTGGAGCTGATGGCCAGCATGACGAACGGGCCAGTGATCACCGGCACGGCAACCCCGTAACAGGTGAGTGTCGCCTCAATGTTGTCATCGTGATGAACCTGTTCGCCTGCCATGATGCGTGCGATATCGTCGTCGCTCTCCCAGCCGTCGCGCTTGACCGTTGCTTTTGCGAGCACGGCGCCTTCCGCCTCCCAGGTGTAGACGTCGTGTTCGACGCACACCTGCAGATGCACGGGAAACTGGGAAAGGTAGCCGATGAGCAGTTTTTGTGTCTCTGCTGAAATGTTCATTGTGTGTCCCCTCCTGGAACGGGTGAAAGAAGTCTATAACCAAAATATCGCCCTTATAACTGCATTAACCTCCTATTTCTCCGTTTTGGACGATATTTGTATCGTACGAACTTTCAAAGTAATTGTCAAGTACTTTTAGTGCTTCATGCCTATTCCTTTGCGTAGTAAATACGCAATAGCGCCGTATAGTACAACAGTAAAGAGCAAGAGCATGCCAACACCAATTGGTACGGCAATATCCGAGATGCCCAAAAATCCAAACCGGAAAACATTAATCATGTATAAAATAGGATTTGCTTTTGAAACCCACTGCCAAAATTCCGGCAAGACGCTCACCGAATAAAAGACTCCTCCCAAATACGTGAGTGGCGTGAGTACAAAGGTCGGCACAATCGAGACATCATCAAACTTTCGAGCATAGACTGCATTGACCATACCGGCCAAAGAAAAGACGATAGCCGTCAGTGCAATCACCAGCAGCACCAAAAAGATGTTGTGGATCACCAACGGGACGAAGAATAATGATACGAGGGTGACAATCAACCCAACGAGAATACCGCGTGCTACTCCGCCCAAGACATACCCCCAAATAATCACCCAGTTGGGCGTCGGCGAAACAAGCAGCTCTTCAATCGCACGCTGAAACTTCTGTCCGAAAAAGGAAGATGAGACATTTGAATAGGCATTCGTAATCACCGCCATCATGATCAGTCCTGGAACGATGAACTGCATATATGAGTAGCCGTTGATCGGCTGCACCTGTGAGCCGATGAAGGCGCCAAAAATCACAAAGTACAGCGTCATCGTGACGGCTGAAGGCAATAACGTCTGCGGCCAGATACGCAAAAATCTGCTCACTTCTTTGCGAATGATGGTGTATAAAGAAATTAACTGTTCATGCAAGCTCATGCTGCTGTGGTCAGTGAGATAAATAACTCTTCCAGACGATTTGATTTGTTGCGCAATGAAACAACTTCGACACCCTGTTCATGTAATTCCATAAAGACATGCGTCAGACTATATCCTTTGGGTACCTCAATGTGTAATGTGGTGTCATCAAGCAAATACCCGGTTGCTACTTTGAGTTTCGGTGGCTCTGTCAGCGCTTCGCGAATATCAAGCACAAATGACTCGGTACTTAATTCAGCAAGCAGCTGCTTCATCGTCGTATTTTTAATAACCTCCCCGTTGTTGATAATAGCAATATTTTTGCAGAGCTGCTCCGCCTCTTCCAAGTAGTGCGTTGTCAAAATAATCGTCGTTCCCTGACGATTTAACTCTTTAATAAACTCCCACATCTCACGACGCGTCTCAACATCAACGCCGGCGGTTGGTTCATCTAAAATCAAGAGCTTGGGTTCATGCAATAACGCGCGCACGATCATGAGCTTGCGCTTCATCCCGCCTGATAAGGTCATTGACTTAGCGTCGCGCTTCTCCCATAAGCCAAGTTTTTTAAGGTAATATTCAGCCCGCTCCAAAGCAATGCGCCGTGGAATACCATAATATCCGGCTTGCTGCACGACAATATTGAGTACCGTTTCAAAGATATTACAGTTAAACTCTTGAGGCACCAGACCGATCATTTTTTTTGCTTCACCGGCATGCGTATCAACATCATAACCAAAAACGCGCACCGTTCCCGATGTCTTGTTCACCAAATGCGCAATGATGTTAATGGTCGTTGATTTTCCCGCGCCATTAGGGCCCAGTAATGCAAAAAAGTCTCCTTGTTCAATGTCATAGGAAACTCCTTTGAGCGCCTGTACGCCACCCTTGTATGTTTTGATTAAATTCTTGATTTCAAGTGCTTTCATAATGCTGCAATTCTAGCACGATCGCGTATTTGAGGAAAGAATAGCTATCGCGCCGCGCGGATCAGTTTGTGGGCATAGCGCTGCCCGCGATACCGGCAGTACGTTAATAACAAGTTGCGATTACGCGCCGGCTTGGTGAAAGACAGCCCACCGCCATATAGCCCTCCTCCCAGAGGCGCTCCAAAGTACAAAAAGATGATACGGAGCCAAAAAATAGGGAATACAAAGAATAAAAGTTTTTCAATCAGCGCAGGAGATCCGCCAGAAACGATAAAAAATGGCTTGAGATACTTCAACCGCCCGCTCGGCTGACCGACGATATTTAAATTCTGATAATCAAGCGCCGCGTAACTCATGCGATCAATAAAGTTTTTTAAGTTGCTGGGCACACTAAAATTGTAGGTCGGCGTCGCAATCACGAGTCCTTGCGACTGCTGCAACTTCTCGACGAGTGCAATGAATTCCGTCTCATGCGCAGGCGGTCGCTTCACCTCATAGGCATAATGACGCATTGGAATCTGATTGATATCAAACTTGGTGATCACAATCTCGTCATATAACCGCATCCCATCCAAAAAAGCCTCCAGCATGGTGTCTGAGTTACTGATTGCTTCCGGTGATGCCTTAAGCGCTACGACGTGAATTGGTTGTTTCATAATGAGAGAAGTTGAGTCAGCGGATTTTGGAAGTGCGGATACTGCATCGAAGCGATGCCCAGATGTAATGCCGTTGCGGCGCAGAGAACAAGGACATATCCCAGCTTGCGTGTTTTGTGTCGAAACGTGAACATACCCAACCACGCGCCAAGCACACCACCCGCAAGTGCTACGACATGCATGACGATATTAGGAATACGATCCGCCCCGCGAGATGCCTGCGCCTTATCAAATCCATAGAGCGTAAAAGCAGTGACGTTCAGCGCAATCATATATCGCTCATACACACTCGCTGTCGGGATGAGAAAAAGTGTCGTGACAAAAAGTGCACTACCCCCAAGAAATATCAGGCCAATGACTCGCACTGCGTATCGTTGCATACGCACAGTATAGCATCTTCTCTGTTCACCCGAAATCCTTGACGTATCATGCACGACATGGTACGTTGGTCACGCTTACAGCTACGCAACGCGAGAGGAGAAGTTTGTGGGCACGACGGAAGAGTATGGGTATCTGGTCGGAAAGTTCGTCAGCGCGATCGTAGGATCAACGACCGTGGGACGATCGAGCAGTCCGATCACGCATCGCTACAGGCACCGCGAAGTACACGGTATCGTGGAAAACATCGAGGGAGTCAACGGTGAGACAGTCGTTCTCATCAGAACCGCCCGCAATGCATCCATCAGAAACGGCGACATCGTACGAATTTCCGTTGGGAAACTTCCCATGGATGGCCGGGGAAACATTCTCTTCTCCAACGACTTGCCGATCGATTTGCTGAGCAACAATGTGCCGGCAAATCCCAAGAACTTCCATCGCCGCTTCGGCTAACATCACACGCACCTTCACTCCGGCAGACCCAATGGGCTGCCTTTTTTGTTTGGAACGAGTGGATGGTCAATGGGCGATAAAATATGGGATATGGAAAAACACAAATCTCCCCTCCTTTTCAAGGAGGGGTCGGTCGAGCTGTATCAAGCGAGACCGGGGGTGGTTATGTCTTCCATTCTCCATACGCCCTTACGATTACCCCTTCTTTCTTCTCTTGTCCGCCTCAAAATACACTTCTTTGCGATGAGCTATTAAAAGAATATATACTTTGTTTGTACCGATCTCATAAATGATTCGATAATCACCGACACGCAACTTCCAAAGCTTTTTTAATGTCCCTCGCA
>CAZIQD010000013.1:5473-20566 GCA_964541715.1 uncultured Gammaproteobacteria bacterium | reverse complement strand
CGCGCGGGACTCAAAATCCCGTGATGGTAACATCGTGAGGGTTCAAGTCCCTCTTCCGGCACCAAGGATAAAAAACCGAGATTTCTCTCGGTTTTTTTCGTGGATAACCCGTGTGTCACGAATCTAGTATTTTCGAGGTGTACTTGGTATACTAGAGCTAACTATGGCCAAGATTATTACCGTTGTGAATCAAAAAGGCGGCGTGGGAAAGACCACGACTGCTGTGAATGTCGCTGCCTATTTAGCGCAGCTGGGTAAGTTTGTGTTATTGGTGGATTTAGACCCTCAGTCAAATGCAACGTCAGGATTGGGGATTGATTATCGAACGGTGCCGCATGGCGTGTACGATGTGCTCATCGGACGCAAGCAGATGAATGAGATTATCGTGAATACGACGGTGCAAGGGTATAAGGTTGCTCCGGCCACACTTGATTTGGCGGGAGCAAATATTGAGCTCGTCAACGAAGAACAGCGCGAGTTTAGACTTGAACAGGCGTTACATGCATTACGTCCGCATTTTGATTATATTATTATCGACTGCCCTCCAAGCTTAGGGTTATTGACGATCAACGGATTAATCGCGGGTGATGAGGTGTTGATTCCGGTGCAGGCGGAGTATTATGCCCTTGAAGGTATCGCTCATCTGCTCAATACGATTCAGCTGATTCAAGAGCATCTCAAACCAAGCTTGAAGGTGATGGGTGCGGTGATTACGATGTATGATCGACGAACAAGCCTATCAGAAGAAGTGTTGCATCAGCTGTACCAGTACTTTCCGGGGAAGATCTTTCGCACGGTGATTCCTCGTAATGTGCGTTTGTCGGAATGCCCCAGTCATGGTAAATGTATTTTGGAATATGATCCGCGCTCAAAAGGTGCTCGTGCCTATGAAAAATTGGCACAAGAAATCATGGAACTTGAGCGCACTGACGTTGTCAATAATTTAATTCAGTAATAACGATTTTCTCATGGCACTCGGCAAAGGGCTTGGCTCACTCATCCCCACCAAAGAACCGACACGTGTTGCGCCACCACTGACCAACACCGACCTTGATGTTTCCGGCAGAATCGTGGAGGTCGCTCCGGCGTTGATTTCGGTAAATCCGCATCAGCCGCGTAAAAATTTCAATCCCCACGAGTTGGAGGATCTGATTGAGTCAATTAAGCTTCACGGCATTATTCAGCCACTTGTCGTCACGCACAAAGGAGAGGGGTATGAACTGATTGCCGGAGAGCGTCGCTTGCGCTCGGCGAAGGCAATGGGTCTGGCTACCGTTCCAGTCATTGTACGCGACGTTGCCGAACAGCAAAAACTTGAAATTGCACTCATTGAAAATATTCAGCGCAAACAATTGAACGCGCTCGAAGAGGCGTATTCATATCAGCGTTTGATGAATGAATTTAATTTGACACAAGAGGAAGCTGCTCGTCGTGTCGGGAAATCACGCAGTAGCGTTGCAAATATGTTGCGCCTCCTTGAGTTGCCCGCGGAAGTGCAGCAGGCGATTATGGATGAGAAAATTTCCGAAGGACATGCACGTGCTATTGCCGCCTTGCCGACGGTAGAACAGCAGTTGCAGTTACTCAGTAAAATTATCGCCAACAACATCACCGTTCGCGGTGCGGAGGATGAGGTTAAGCGCGTGAAGGGAACCGTGAAAAAGTCCTTTGATCCTTTGGTTGTGGAGTATGAAGATAAGTTACGCAAAGCGCTAGGAACACCGGTGCGTATTACCAAAAAAGGAACGCGTGGAGACGTGACCATCCCGTTTAATTCTCTTGAAGACTTTAAGGCGTTGATTGATCGTCTCTTGTCATAATGTGTAACCGTGAACATATGAAATTTTTTCGCAGACAATTGACCTGGGGGGGTAGTATTCGAGCGGTACTTGCGGTGCTGCTTGCGGTGGTGCCGCTTTCTTTTTCAACGCTTGCTGCTCAGTTGACAGAATCAACAGCGATTCTCATGACGTATGGCATCGTTGGGCTGGTCGTGCTGTTGGCGTTAGGAGATCTTGCCGTGCATAAGCAGTGGGCATATCAATGGTCATGGTTTGATGCTGTTGTCGCAGGGTTGGTGCTGGTGGCATTGCTTGCGAGCGTGTTTGGCGTTGATGTGTATCAGAGTATTGCTGGATATCAGCTCATTATGGGGACGAGTTGGCTGAGTATCGTGGTGTTGGCGATTGTGTATCTGATGATTCGTCGCTACATTACGGAGCGCGGGCATGTGCTGATGGTGATGACTGCCGTTGCGACATCATTAACGTTGGTAAGCATCATCCATGTTGTTGGGCGATTTGTACCTGTGCCAGTCGTTGTTTTTTCGGGATCATATGACATGATTGGTATTGGTGCCGGATTCGCATCGTTGCTCTGGGGATTGTTAGCCTTGGTCGCCCGACTAGTATGGTTTAAGCGCATGAGCAGTATCTTGTGGGTAGTGAGCACGCTTGCTGTGCTGATGATTAACAATGTAATCGGGTTGTTGCTCGTGGTGGTAACACTCTTTTGCTTTATTCTGATGACATCGCTACAGGCAGAAGTATTGCGCCGCGGCTTTATGTGGATGATGACGGGGTACATGGCAGTACTGACATTGGCAGTAGCATTTCCGCTGATGGGGATGCTTGGGTTACCGCGTATGGTTGATGTGGCTTTGCCACTGTCACATTCTGCTCGTATTGCTGGCGATGTGTTGGGACATGACCTGATGCTAGGCGTTGGTCTGCAAAACTTTGCCGCAGCATTTTATGCATATAAACCAATTGAGCTGAATACCACGCCCGTGTGGAATGTCGGCTTTGTGCGCGCAGGGTCTACATTTTTTGAAGTACTGACGACATTGGGTGTGTTGGGTGCGCTTGTTGGAGTTGCTGGTGTCTTCCTTTTTGTGACGCGAGGAATTCGTGTCATGCGCGCAGCACGAGCAAGTACGCAGCTTGATGAGCTCAAGCAGTTTGTCCTCGCCGCTGGCATCGTGAGCGCTGGATGCGCTTTGATTGTCGTGTCACTGATCACCTACCTACAATGGTATCTTGCGCTGCTCGGGGTCGTGATATTCGCACTGGGAGCGCAGCTTGCTTCGTCGCGAGCGGCTGCACCGCAGTCATTACGCATGCCAGTGGTGCACGCAGCCGTATACTTGGGCGTATTTGCCGTACTCATGGGTGCGTACTATGGAGGACGATGGCATCTGGGATCGGCGTATGTCTACGCGCAGTACGACGATATTGCACAGGCACGACAGGGCGTCGATCGTGCGCTGAGGTATAATGACCGACAAGCAGAGACATATATTGTACATGCTCAGCTGACCATGCAGGAACTTGTCCAAGCTGAAGATACTCGTACCGCGCAGCGCCTGGACGAAGTAATTGTGAATGATTTCACCCATGCTCAAGCGATGGCTGGAGAGCGTGCACAGGTGTACGCCTCGTTACGCGCAAGCATGCTCCAGTATCTTGAGCTGGGTGGCAGTGTACTTCCTGATATTGCGGTGGTGACCACAACTCTTAAAAAACTTGACCCCTTCAATCCGCAGATATATGTGGAAGACGGGCTTCTGCAAATGCTGCTTGCCCGACAGGCAGCTGAAACGGGTGTTGATCCGCAAGGTTTTTTGACAAAGGCTGAAGATTTGTTCCTGCAGGCGATTGAGCTTAAGCCCAATTACACGGGGGCATACATACAGTTAGGTAGTTTGTATGCGGACGCATGGGGCCGTTATGATGAGGCAGAGCAGCAGTATCTGCGATCGCTGGCGCTTGACCCGCTCAATCGTGAGACGGTGATTGCGTTACTTGACCTGATGATCTATCACACGGACAAAGCTGATGATGCGCTTGCGCTCTTGGAACGGTATCTACAGGATAATCCCGATGATGCGGTACTCTTGCTGCACAAAGAGGAATTTCTCATTTACCTTGGGCGCGATGAGGATGCTGCTGTAGTCACGCAGCGTATTGAGGAACTGGGAATTGAGCGTCCTGCGCCAGTTGAACATACGCACGCTGACGGGACGACACATGCACATATTGTGGAATAATTAAAAATCACCCCGCCCGTCGCGCTGAGCGCGAAAGAGCGGGGTGATTTTTCTATTATCCAATAATCTTACCAAATAATCCTTTTTTCCTTTTGAGTGCTGCTTTGATTTTTCCTTTGGCCATGGATGTTTTGACCATCTTGAGCCAGTCGGGGTTGGGTGCTTTGCGGTTTTTGTCGCGTAAAATTTCGACGACGTCACCTGACTTGAGGCGGGCATCAAGCTGTGCGATATGGTTGTTGACCAATGCGCCAATGCACTGATTGCCTAATTCAGTGTGGACATTGTAGGCGAAATCAATCGGCGTAGCATCTTCGGGAAGTTCGATGACATCGCCCTTAGGAGTGAAGACAAAGATACGGTCACGGAAGACGTCGAGCTTGAGGTTTTCCAGAAAATTTTGATTTTCATGAAACTCTTCTTTCCATTTGGTAATTTCCTTGATCCAGTCGATATTGCGCGGTGTGACGCTGCCTTTTTCTTTGTAAAACCAGTGTGAGGCGATACCAAACTCCGCATCGCGGTTCATCTGTTCGGTGCGAATTTGGATTTCAAAGCGCTTGGGGTCTTCTTCGTTGGTAAAGACGGTTGTATGCAGTGATTGATAGCCGTTGGGTTTGGGCTGCGCAATATAATCTTTGAAGCGACCTTTGATTGGCTTGAAATTTTGATGCACGAGCCCAAGTACTTGGTAACATTCGGCAACTGAATGAACCAAAATACGAATGGCGGTGAAGTCATGAATACGATTGATCGCACGATCGTAACGCAATAGTTTTTTGTAGAGCGAGTAGAGCTGCTTGGTTCTGCCGGTAATGGAGGTGTAGGCAATGTTGTTTTCTTCAAGAATGTGCTTGATGTCGTCAATGGTCTGCTCCAATGACGGTTGGTTTGATTTAAACTCACGTTCAAACAATCCCGACACCCAGTTGTATTCTTTGGGAGCGGCGTACTTAAAGGCTTCGGCCTCCAGCCTGCCTTTCATTTCATACATACCCAGACGTGTTGCAATGGGTGCGTAAATTTCCAAAACTTCGTTGGCAATACGCATCTGCTTGTTGCGGGGAAGAGCGTAGAGCGTCTGGAGATTGTGTAGGCGGTCCGCAAACTTAATCAAAATCACACGCATGTCAGCGGCAAACGCCACAAACATTTTCTGCAGATTTTCCAGATAGCGCTCGATACCACGATATTTAACCGTACCCAGCTTGGTGACACCCTCCACCATTGAGGCGACATCAGGACCGAAGAGTTCGCGAATCTCATCAATGGTGCGATCGGTATCTTCATCAACGTCATGCAAGAGCGTTGCCATGATGATGGAGTAGTCAACCTGCATATCGGCAAGAATTTGAGCTGCAGCAACAGGGTGATAGATGTAATCTTCACCACTTTTGCGCTTCTGTCCTTCGTGTGCCTCTTTGGCAAAGATAAAAGCTTCCTCAACCGCCTGCAGTTGGGTGACATCACAGTACGTTTTGAGCGTGCTGTGGAGTGTTTTGAATTTTGAGTCGACTGATTCCATAGGTGTATGGTAGCGTACGCAGCCTCTTGAGGCAAGTTATGTGGATATCGATGTCAGTGCATTATGACAAAAAGATGAAGGGTTTCTCGTAGAAGCGCATCGAGCGATATCGTATAGTATCAAGAGGAGGGGGCAACGATGATCACTGAATGAAAAGCACCCAAAGCGCAAGCGCTGGGTGCTTTTACTTCGGTAGCGCAGATAGGCTTCTGATAGCTGCCTTTTGACATGTGTGCTAGGAGGGGGTAAGCACGACACATCAAAAGGCATGTACCAAAAGCGTATCCAAAGGTCATCTTAATCTACCATGAAAAATCACCACTGTCAACATGCACTGTCAGCACCATACCTGTGAACATTATTTTCTTCACCTTCTGACAAAAGTTAAAGGCTTAGGGCCTCGACGAATTATGCAGTTGTTGCTTGTATTTGAAGTTCCTTCACGGGTTGTGAGCGCTTCAGTGGATGCATTGCGTGAGGAGGGAGTGCCGATGCAGATTATCGAGCAGCTGAGCGTGGTCGACACCCCTGCTGAACGTGCTGCATTTGAAACAATGTATGTGCAGACGCCGCATGCATGGATCAGCGTTGTGGATGATGCGTATCCGTACTTACTGCGCATGACTGGTGAGCCGCCGTTGTTTGTGTGGTATCGGGGGGAGTTGGAGCGCGTGTGTGATGCCCATCCAGTCGCCTGCGTGGGGAGCAGGAGTATGAGCAGCTACGGCGCCTACTGTGTGGAGACGTTCATCCCGGGACTTGTGCAGCGGGGGGTGACGGTGGTGAGTGGTTTGGCGCTGGGGGTGGATGCCTATGCGCATGAAGTCGCGTTACGAGAGGGGGGAGCAGGTATTGCGGTCGTGGCAAGTGGTATTGATGATGCATCTCTTTCTCCTCGTTCCAACGCACGCCTTGCACGGCGATTACGTGATGCGGGTGGACTGATCATGAGTGAGTATGCTCCGGGTGTGCAGCCGCAGCCACATCACTTCCCGGTGCGTAATCGTATCATTAGCGGACTTTCGCGTGCAGTGATGGTGATTGAGGC
Organism: uncultured Gammaproteobacteria bacterium; assembly: GCA_964541715.1. Classification (GTDB taxonomy): domain Bacteria; phylum Patescibacteriota; class Patescibacteriia; order CAIXNZ01; family JADLGS01; genus CAYRMM01. Next base: position 13,945 of record CAZIQD010000013.1, on the reverse strand, counting down.
GCGTGAAAAATCAGGCTCGCTCATTACAGCACATCATGCGCTTGAACAGGGTCGCGATGTCTTTGCCTGCCCGGGGCCGATTCATCTGCCGCTCAGCGGTGGCACCAACCGGCTCTTGCAACAGGGTGCCACGCCGATGTTGGTGGTTGAAGATGTTGCCGACGCACTTGGCTTGCGTGCACCGTTGGCAGATCAGCGTGTGCAACAGCAATTGCTGCTCAGCGATGACGAGCAACGGATTTTACAATTACTGCATGAATCACCGCGCACCCTTGATCAACTCTACAGCGTGCAGCGCCTCCCTTCACACCGACTCATGAGCGTTTTGGCGGAGTTGGAGCTGAAGGGAAGGGTGCGCAAAGGGGCTGATGGTGTCTACTTATACACCCCTTGATTTGGTGCGCGCGGAGTGGTGTACTATAATGAGTGCGATAACCTGATGCTTGACATGCTGGGGAGCATCTGCTAATAATGCACAGTACATTTTTATTGACATTACTCGTATGGGAAAACCACTCTTGATTGTTGAGTCACCTGCAAAAGCAAAAACGATAACGAAATATCTTGATAACGCCTATACCGTCAAAGCGAGTATTGGCCATGTTCGTGATCTTCCAAAGTCGCAAAAAAACGCCATTGATATTGAGGCGGGGTTTGTGCCGCGCTATGAAATTTCTCCGGCGAAGCGCAAGGTAGTGAAAGAGCTCAAAGAGTTGGCGCGCAATGCCGATGAGGTGATTCTCGCGACCGACCCTGACCGCGAAGGTGAGGCCATTGCCTGGCACGTGGCAGAGGTGTTGGGATTGGATACGAAAGATCCACACGTGAAGCGTATTACCTTTAATGAAATTACCAAAGACGCCATTCGCGAAGCGATGCAGCATCCGCGCGAAATTGACATGGATCTGAAGCACGCGCAGGAGGCGCGTCGCGTACTTGATCGTTTGTTTGGCTATGATCTTTCGGGTCTTATTTGGAAAAAAGTTCGCTACGGATTGTCCGCTGGTCGCGTGCAGTCTCCGGCGCTACGTATCCTCATGGAGCGTGAGCGTGAAATCCAGGCGTTTATTCCTGAGGCATATTGGGTAATTGGTGCTGACGTGAAGCCCAAGCGTGGCGACGCATTTCGTGTGACGTGTGTGAAGGAACCACGTGATGAGGCGGTGGTGACCGCCATTGAAGCAGCTGCATCACGTGCGCAGTGGGTGGTGCGTGACGTTATCGAGACAGAACAGCAGCGCAAGGCGCGCGCGCCGTTTAAGACCTCAACGTTGCAACAGGCGGCATCAACGCGCCTCGGTTTTTCACCGGCACGCACGATGGGTATTGCTCAGAAGCTGTATGAAGCAGGGCATATCACCTATATGCGTACTGATAGCACCCACCTCGCGTCATCAGCACAGGCGGCCTTGCTCGCACAGGTGGAGCGCTTGTATGGCAAGGAGTATGTGAAGGCGCAGGTGTACGCGACAAAAGCAAAGTCAGCACAGGAAGCGCATGAGGCAATTCGTCCAACTAATGCGGCATTGCGTGCGGCAGGATCAACCGATGAACAGAAAAAACTCTACGCATTAATTTGGCAGCGTTCGATGGCGTCGCAAATGGCGCCTGCGCGCGTCATGAAGACCAAAGTAGTCGTATCACTTGAGGGAGAGGATGTCCCTGACTTTGCCGTGAATGGCAATCGCGTATTGTTTCCGGGTTGGCTGGCTGCTGACACAGCTGCGCGTGGTGAGGATGTCGAGGTGCCGCAGGTCAAGGCAGGGGAGACACTGACATTTCAAGCATTGCACGTTGAAGCTAAGCAGACGCAACCACCAAACCGTTACTCAGAAGCAGGCTTGGTCAAAGATCTTGAAAAGCGCGGCATTGGTCGTCCGTCAACATATGCAGCGATTATGAAAACATTGGTGGATCGCGGATACGTGGAAAAGATTAACAAGGCGCTTAAGCCAACCGACACAGGAGCGGTGGTGAGTGAGTTTTTGGAGAAGTATTTCACCCACTATATTAGTGATGACTTTACCGCGGAGATGGAAAACGAGCTCGATGAGATTGCGAGCGGTGAACGTGGTTACGTCGAAACGCTCAAAAATTTTTATGATGCCTTTTCAAAGGAAGTTGCCTCAAAACAGGATATTGAAAAACTGACAAACCTGGGAGATGCGCCCAAGGAGTTTCCGTGCCCTAAGTGTGGCAGTGCTATGGCATACAAGTTGGGACGTGGTGGAAAGTTCATGAGCTGCACGCGCTTCCCGGAGTGTGACGGTGCACGTACCTCAACGGGCGATGAATTAAAAGATGCCGAGAGCCTGGGCGTTGATCCGCAGACGGATAAGCCAGTGTATGTGCTTGATGGACCATATGGTCCGTATGTACAGCTGGGAGAAAAAGACGCAAAGACCAAAAAACCAAAGCGCGCCTCATTGCCACCAGGGAGTGATGCGACGCAGGTAACGCTTGAGCAGGCACTTGATCTGCTGCGTTTGCCGCGCGAGGTTGGTATGCACCCCGACACGGGTAAAGAAGTTATTGCCAACATCGGCCGGTTTGGTCCGTATGTGGGACATAACGGAGAGTTTCGTAGTATTAAGGAGCCGTTGAGCCCTTATACGATTACCTTGGACGAAGCGATTGAACTCCTTGCGCAAGAAAAACAGCCACCGCGTGGCGCGAAGAAGGTCAAAGACTTCGGTAAACATCCTAAGAGTAAGAAGCCACTTGTCGTCTATGAAAACTCAAAAGGCAAGTTCTTGAAAAAAGGATTACGCTACCTCTATCTTGATGACAACGCAGATGTCGAAAAAATGACACTCGACGATATTGTGAAGATCTGGGGAGCATAAAGCGGATGCCACCTAAAAACCCCCGAGCTCAGCTCGGGGGTTTTTCTAATTATAGATATTTTGCACTTTCTCGATGGAGGGATGGTACTCGACGATATCAATCATTGCCTCCTGAATTCTTGGGAGCAGTTCTTTGAATGCTTTGGCGTCGGTTCGAGAGAAGGGGTTGAGGACGAAGTCTTTGGCGTCAGCATGTTCTTTCGTCGTATTGAAGATACCGATACGAATACGGGTGAATTTTTTCGTACCAAGTGCATCAATCACTGACTGTACGCCGTTGTTGCCTGCTGCCTGCGAGTCGTGCGAGATACGAAAGGTGCCGATGGAGAGGTCAATGTCATCATGCACGACGATGAGATCGTCAGCAGTGAGATCGTAGTAGCGCATCAGCGCTGCGGCTACTCGTCCGGTGTTGTTGTAGTAGTCAAGCGGCTTGGCGAGCAGTATCTTTTCCTGAGCGATCATGCCGGTGGAGACAGACGCTTTAAGTTTGCTGTCGTCGCGAAAGTCAGAGAAATTGCCATCAAAGGCTTTCACAAACGCATCAAACACCATCCATCCGGAGTTATGGCGTGTCTTCGCATATTGTTTTCCCGGATTGCCCGGTGCTATGAAAAGTTTCATGTGAGTGGATGAGGAGTTACGATTGAAATTGCATGAGGGACGACCTGGATATCAAAGTAAGGAAGTTCCACGAGCTCGCCGTCAATTTGCTTGGGGACGCGCTTGGAGAGGGGGAGGACATAGACAGACGTGGTCTGGAAGTTGATGTAGCGATGTTCTTTGGAGTGTTGCCCGATGAGGATATTGAAGAGCGTTTTGAAAGCATCAATCGCATTGAGTGGTTTGAAGACGGCAACATTGAGGAAACCATCATTAATCTTCGCATCAGGGCTCACCACAAAGTTAAAAAAGTTCTTTACATTACTGATAAAGATCGACTGAGCTTTAAAAACACCTTCGATCTCAGCGGATTTAATGAACACTTTGTTTACTTTGATGTTCAGAAAGGATTTTGCAATCCCTTCGCCATAGGCAATAACACCAAAGATGCGCTTGAGCTTCTTTGAGGTATTACGAATAATATTTGCATCAAAGCCCATGCCGGCCGCGAGCAGGAAGTATTCACGGCGATTAACCAGTCCGGCATCAATGGGCGAAGCAACTCCTGCTACCGCCACTTTCAGCGCCTTGTGCGTGTTGAGCGGGATGCCCAGTGATTGCGCCACGATGTTCCCTGATCCTCGCGGGATGATGGCAAGCGGAGTAGTGCTGTTGCTTTTGATAATCCAATTGGCAACTTCTTTGAGCGTCCCGTCACCTCCGGCGACAATAATACGCTCATAGGAGCTGGGGTTGATGTCGAGAAAGGAGCCGTCGGGGCGCGTGTTGTGAAAGATACAGGCAATATCATGCTTTTCAAAAAAATGTTTGATCATTTTTTTGTGATGCTGCAACGCCTGACCTGACTGCTCATTGTAAATGATCAGGTAGCGTACGGTGGTGATGTTGGGTGCCTGTGTCGTCATGCTATTTTTTGATGGTTACCCAGACCTTGGTACCGATGATACCAAGTTCTTGGCGCAATGAGTTTTCTAAATAGCGCACATAGGCAGTGGCAACGGTATCTTTGGGGCGGATACGCATACGAAAGACGGGAGGTCGGCTGCGAATTTGTTCAAATTCCAAAATGACGGGGCGGCTCGTACCCAACTGCGCGATCGGTTTAGTTCGCTTGGTTGCTTTGACGATGAACTCATCGAGCACGTCTTGTGAAACTTCAATTGAGCGATGCTCCTGCACTTGTAAGATCATATCATAGACCTTGTGGACGTGCTGACCCGTCAGTGCTGAGGTGAAGACAATAGGAGCCCAGGTGAGGAAGGGGAAGTCGCGATGAATTTCTTTGGTAATTTCCTGTTGGATGTTGGTGTGTTTGCCTTCAATCAAGTCCCACTTGTTGGCAATGATGATGATCCCGACGCTGGTATCAAGCAGTAATTCCGCAAGATGCTTATCTTGAACAGTGATGGGCTGTGACACGTCAATGACAAAGAGGGCGATGTCGGCGCGCTTAATGGTATTGATAGTTTTGGTGACCGACGAGGATTCAAGACCTTTTTCGACGCGCGCTTTGCGGCGAATACCGGCCGTGTCAATAAACGTGAGGTCTGTGTCCTTGTAGGTGATGGTCATGTCATTGGGTTCGCGCGTGGTGTGCGCCATAGGCGAGACGATGACTAAATCTTCACCGATGAGCTTGTTGAACAGGGATGACTTACCGACATTCGGGCGGCCAATCATGGCAACGTTGAGATCGGTGGTAAATTCCTTGTAGCCTTCCTGCGCACCGGTACCGGTCTCAAGGAGGTGGTTGGTAATTTGGTCGAGGAGGTCGCCGATGCCTAAACTGGTCTTTGCCGAAACACCCTGAGGATCACCAGAAAAACCAAGCTTCATGAATTCATACAGATCTGCTTGTTCGGCGACGGAGTCAATTTTATTCACGGCAACAATAAGTTTTTTGTCGTATCTGCGCAAAAATTGAGCAAGTTCAAGGTCGAGCGGGAGCGGGCCAACCTTACCGTCAACGACAAAGATGATGATCTCCGCTTCTTTGAGGGCCTTGGTGCTTTTGGCAACAATGTCCATAGCGTAATCTTCATTTTCTTCAGGAGCCATGTCTTGTGCTGATGACTTGGGCATGAGCGTTTCGATACCGCCGGTATCCATCAATTCAAAATGCACACCGTTCCAGTAGCCGATACTGCGGTTGATGTCGCGTGTCGTCCCCGCGATGGGAGAGATGAGCGCCTTGTTGGTCTCGATGATTTTGTTGAACAGCGACGACTTGCCGACATTGGCGCGGCCGACGAGGACAACTTTGGGGAGTTTTTCGTGTGCGGTCATAGTGTTGTGTGCGTTGCCGCGTAATCAGTACCTAAGATAATCAAGAAGTCGGCGTTTGACGGAGAAAGGAGCCCCGTATCGTCAGCGGCGGCGCCTTCGGTGAGCCAGAGCGGAATGTCGGTTGTCACATTGGCGTTAAAGAATTCCTTCACGCGTTCAAGTGAGCGTTTTTTGTTGCCGTCGGTCAGGTCGTAGATCACGGTCTTTTCGTAGTCCTGCGCTACGGCGTTACCGATACGCTCGACGTCAAAGCCCAGCTTGGTAAGATCGACCGACGTTTCGTACGCCAGTCCGTTGATTTTGGTTCCGTTGCGGATCTCCACAGTAGCGCGCTCGGGTCGAGTCAGGTATTCCTGTGGATTAAAGATGTTGTCAACGACCTGATGAATTTCGAAGTACGATTCATCGCGAGGGAAGAGCAGGTACGCGCCGTTGATCATGGCGGAATAGAGAAGGCCGTCATTACTATTGTCCAGCACCAGGGTGGAGATCTGATCATCTTCAATCTCGCGCGCCATCTTGGCGAAGCGGATCATCTCCCACGGCTCGAGATTAGTAGCAACATTTGATTTGTACGTATCGTACAATGAGTTAACCTTACGCAGATTAAAGAGCGTGCTTGCCGAAAGGAGTTTGTCCTTCACCCCCTTGATAACTTTTTGCTGGCGTTGCGAGCGGGCAAAGTCAGAACCTTCGCCGTTGTTACCGTGACGACTACGCGCGTAGTTGAGTGCTGTTGTGCCGTCCATCGTATTCCAGCCTTGCGTGAAGTTGATGGTGGTGTAGCCATAGTTATCAGTGGGGAACTGTGCGTCGGAAAAGCTGGTGTCAACATAGATATCAAGGCCGCCCAACTCGTTGATGACTTCCTCAAAACCTTTGAAGTCAACGCGCACGTAGTAGTGGATCGGGATATCAAGGAGGTCTCCGATGAAGTTTGCCGTATAGGCGGCGCCTTCGCCGGGGTTGTGCAGCTCACCGTAGTGGTTGACGCTATTAATGCGCCGCCAGCCATAACCGGGAATTGAGACCGAGAGATCACGCGGAATGGAGAGCATAGCAACTTTGTTGGTGGAGGGTTGGATACTTGCCACAATAATCGTGTCAGTGAGAAATGGCCCCGAGTGTCCAAGTCCTCCCATGCCGGTGAGCAGGATATTGATGCGATCTCCATCCTCTCCTTGGAGGGGTTTTTCATCCGCAAACCCAAGTGCGTTCAAAAAGGAGCTGAAGACGTTACGCTCAGATGATTCTTCGGTTGCTAAGCCGTCGCCTGAGAGAATGACCTGAAATGACAGCGCAAGAATAAAAACTCCAATAAAAATTATTGGATACACCAGTGCTTTCAGGATGCCGGGCGCCGGTTGGCGGCGAGGCGGTGTGTCCCGGTCAGCGAGGGGATTGTGTAGAAAATTAAACTCCTTGCTCATGGGGATATGTACCCGTCAATTCGGGTCTATCAGGCAGAGTTATTATACGAGAAAAACCAAGGTTTGGCAATCCCTGCGTGGGGTTGCGAAAGGGTGGATTTTCTGCTATACTAAGCTTGTTTAGTATCTATTTTCACGCCAAGGAATATGTCATTATTTCGCCGTCGCAAAGACCCTTCCCAGCAGTTTAACTGGGATACCTCATCCGCGTATGATAGCTTTTGGAAGACGACCGGGCAGTTTATCCTGGAGATCACCAAAGTTGTGGTTATCTCGCTTGCCATCATCATTCCGATCCGCTATTTCCTAATACAGCCTTTTTATGTGAAGGGGGCGTCGATGGAGCCGACCTTTGAGGATCATCAGTATTTGATCATCAACGAAATTTCATATCGCTTTGAGCAGCCCAAGCGTGGTGATGTCGTTGTTTTCCGCTATCCTAAAGATCCACGACAGTTTTTCATCAAGCGCATCATCGGACTTCCGGGGGAAACGGTGGAGGTGCGTGAGGGTAAGGTGTATATCTACAATGACGAGTACAAAAATGGCGTTGCCATTAACGAGAGCATGTACTTGCCCAATGCCGTCACTGCCGGAGGTCGGCAAGAGACGGTGCTTGCTGAGGGGGAGTTCTATGTTTTAGGTGATAACCGCTCGGCGTCACTGGACTCTCGCAGTTTTGGCCCTGTACCGCAACGCCTCATCGTCGGTAAGGTCTGGGTGCGCGGATGGCCATTTTCAGACTTCACTATCTTTGACACTCCTGAGTATAATCTCTAATTTACGCAGTTAACCGGTATGGCAGTAAAGAAAAAAGCAGCGCCCAAGAAAAAGGCCGCAGCAAAAAAGCCGGCAGCAAAGAAAGCTCCCGCAAAAAAAGCTCCGGCAAAAAAACCGGTAGCCAAGAAAGCTCCCGTCAAACAAGAGGCGGAGTCACCGATCTCAATTAAGTTGGCGCGCAGCACCAAAACGCCGCAGGCTCCTCGTGGATTTAAGGATATTCTTCCCGTTGATCAGAAGTACTGGGATCGTATCCGCGCAGTGATGCCGTCAATTGCAAATGCCTATAGTTTTGATCGCATTGAATTACCCGTTGTTGAAGAAGCAGGTTTGTTTGTGCGTGGTGTCGGTATCGGCACCGAAGTCGTGCAAAAAGAAATGTTTGTTTTTGAAGACCGCGGTGGCGATGTATTGGCATTGCGTCCTGAGGCAACTGCCCAGATTGCGCGTTCATATATTAATCACGGCATGTTGAACCTGCCACAACCAGTGAAGCTCTTTTATAT
>CAZIQD010000013.1:4315-5373 GCA_964541715.1 uncultured Gammaproteobacteria bacterium | reverse complement strand
ATGCAGGTGCTGGAGTATCTGGATGAGATGCAGATCCCGTATGAGGTGAATCCATACCTGGTGCGCGGACTTGATTATTACACACAAACAGTTTTTGAAATTTGGGGCAAGGATGATGACCGCAAGGGCCGCATGGCACTGGGCGGTGGCGGACGCTATGACCTGCTCATCAAAGAGTTGGGAGGACGTGATACGCCAGCAGCAGGATTTGCGGTAGGACTTGAGCGCGTAATTTTAAAAATGAAAGAACGCGAGCAAGAGTTACAGCCACTCTTCAAGCCGGAAATTTTGGTCGCCCAGTTGGGTGACGCGCCACGACGACAGGCAATGGTTATCTTCGAACAGCTTCGTCAGGCGGGATTACCGGTGATTGAGTCATTTGCTAAGGCAAACCTCAAGCAGCAGTTGGATGTTGCCAACAAGCGTGGTGTGCGCTATACGCTGATTATCGGTGCTGCTGAATTGCACGACGGTGTTGTGCTGGTGCGCGATATGGAAGGTGGTATGCAAGAAACGATTCCGATCAAAAAGATTGTGAAAGAAATGAAGAAGCGTTTTGATCCGCACGCGTAATTATCATAGTATGTATATAGAGTAAAAACAAAACCCGCACTTTCCGTAGAAAGTGCGGGTTTTGATCGAGGTGATTTACGCTTGGCGTTCCTGCGCAAAGTCAACCTTGATGCCGCGTCCGTCAATTTCGACGTCGTTGAGCTGGTCAATCGCAGCTTGTGCTTCTGCGTCTGAGCTCATTTCAACGAATCCGAAACCTTTTGAACGTCCAGAAAATTTATCGGTGATGATTTTTGCTGATACAACGGTTCCTACCTTAGAAAAAGCTTCGGTAAGATCTGCATCAGTAGCACCCCAAGAAATATTTCCAACAAACAATCGATTTGTCATGTGTTCTCGTAACTTTTCTTTTCTTTGAGAATAATAGGTGACCTTTTATAAGCGTCAGAGCCGTATCAGTTCTCGAAAGAAAAGCGTGGGGCTTGAAGACTTATCCTATTACGCAGGTAGTGTACTACAGATTAGGACGTTTGTCAATAGGCCAT
>CAZIQD010000013.1:1519-4215 GCA_964541715.1 uncultured Gammaproteobacteria bacterium | reverse complement strand
CTGTTCATTGTGTGGATGCTCTGCTACAATGGAGACATTATAACGTTTATGAAGCTGACCGTACCCTTATACACGCAACAGTACAGCTATACGTGCGGCCCGGTCTGCCTGCACATGATATTGCATTACTGGGGGATACGCGCGACGCGCCGCGAGCTCATCGAGGCGGTGGGAGCGACGGAAAAGGCGGGCACGAGCAATACGCGCATGATCAAAGGAGCTCGTGCGTACGGCATGCGCGTGCACGCGCATAGTCATGCGACATTGCAGGAAGTTGAGGAGTGGTTGGCTCACGGCGTGCCGGTGATCATTAATTATATTGAGCCGAAATATCGAGAAGGGCATTATGCGGTTGTGGTGGGAGCAACGCCAACTGCATGGATCCTGCATGACCCGTGGCAGGGAACAACGACCAGACTTGCAAAAAGCTATCTCCAAAAAAACTGGCGCGGCGGGTTTACCACAACACATCGATGGATGATGGCTGCCGTGCCGCGAGATAAGAATATATACACCTATGGAAAACACAAGAAACAATAAGAAGCAACACGGGGGTAATCAGCGACAACGAACGAAGGGTCAGTCTTCGCGTGGACGTTCAGCGAAATCGTCAGGAGGCGGTCGCGCTCAAGGGCGACGTGGAGGTGCGCAGCGTGGAGGAGGACAGCGTCGAGGACGTCCGCAGAGCGTGGAGCGCGGGAAGGTCACGTCTCGTTGCTATGAGGGGATTATTCAGGTGACGCCAGGACAGACGGGATTTGTGAGTATTGAAGGATTTGAAGAAGATGTCGTCGTGGAGCACGCCTATCTCAAAACAGCACTCCATGGTGATCACGTCGAGGTCTGTCTTTTCCCTCAGATTCCTGATGATCGCACCTATGGTGAGGTGCAGCGTGTTATCAAGCGTGCCAAGACGCAGTTTGTGGGTATGATTAAGCGCCCTGAGCCCAACGCTCAGTTCGGTATTTTGATTGCTGATGATAAGCGCATGTATGCCAATATCTTGGTGTCGCCGCTTGACCCTGCCGTTCGTGAGGATGATAAGGTGTTGGTTACGCTTGAATCGTGGGATCATCATATGCATGATCCGATCGGGAAAATTCTGCGCGTGATTGGACGCAAGGGCGAGATTGATACTGAGATGCATGCCATTGTCTATGATCATGGCATGGAGATTGATTTCCCGCCGGCAGTGACACAGCAGGCGCATGACATTGTGCGTCGTGCTGATGCGATTATGCAGCGCGAGTTGCAGACGCGCCAGGATATGCGTGGCATCACGACGTTTACGGTGGATCCGTTTGATGCCAAAGATTTTGATGACGCACTCTCGTTTCGTCGTATCAATGATGAAGAGTTTGAGCTGGGTGTGCATATTGCTGATGTGACGGCGTATGTGGAACTGAATTCACCCATGGATCTTGAGGCGCAGAAGCGCGCCTTTACGTTGTACTTAGTGGATCGTACAATTCCGATGTTGCCTGAAGAGCTGTCCAATGATCTGTGTAGTTTGCGTCCCGGTGAGGATAAGTTGGCATATTCCGCAGTGCTGACGATGAACGACAAAGGACAGGTGAAAAAAACCTGGTTTGGTCGTACCGTGATTCATTCTGATCATCGGTTCGTCTATGAAGACGCGCAAACAGTGATTGACGCGCGCGAAGGAAGATTTGCGGATGAATTGTTGCTGCTCAATACCGTTGCCAAGAAATTACGTCATGCGCGTCTTGAGCGTGGCGCGATTGACTTTGATAACCCGGAAGTATCCTTTACGCTTGATGAGCGTGGGCATCCGATTGATGTGCATGTCAAAGAACGATTAGACGCGCATAAGTTCATTGAAGAATTTATGATCTTGGCCAACCATGAAGTTGCCAAGTATATCGGTAAGCCCAAGGGTGAAGATAATCTCAAGGCGGCCAAGCCGTGTGTATATCGCGTGCATGACCACCCAGAAAAGACGAGAGTTGGTGAGTTTTTGGCAATCATCAGAGATTTAGGATATAGCGTGAAGCTACAGAACGGCACCATTCCCGCGCAGGAGATGAACCGTCTGTTGGCATCAGTGACCGGTGAGCCGGAAGAAGCAATGATCAAGACGCTTGCATTGCGCACGATGCCTAAGGCAGCGTACTCAATTCACAATATGGGTCACTACGGACTGGCGCTTGATTACTACGCGCACTTTACCTCGCCGATTCGCCGCTATGCTGATATGATGGTGCATCGCATGCTCACCACCAGACTTGCCGGCAAGGAGATTGTGGGTGAGGAGAAGCAGTGGTATGGCCATCTGTCGCAGCAGGTGTCGCTCACGGAAATTGATGTGCAGCAGGCGCAGTATGACTCCATCGCGCTCAAGCAGGCGGAGTACATGCTCGATCATGCTGATGAGGTACATGAAGGCGTCATTACGGGTATTAAGCAATTTGGTATCTTCATTCAAGTCACGAAATCACAAGCAAGCGGGCTGGTGCATATCTCTGATCTGGGGGATGACTACTATGAACTTGATAAGAACATGCATGCGCTCATTGGTAAGCGCAAACACAAACGGTATGCGCTGGGCGATACGGTGAAGGTGAAAGTATCCGGCGGCAGCGCAGAAGAGAAGCAGGTGAACTTCGTACTTGTAGAAGGGGGTAAAGGTTAAGATTGAAGATGAGAAGATAAAAGATAAAGTTTGGAATCACCTC
>CAZIQD010000013.1:0-1419 GCA_964541715.1 uncultured Gammaproteobacteria bacterium | reverse complement strand
AACCCCGTACCAAACCCCTCGATACCTCAGGGACGGTACGGGGCGCTGCCATTAACTATTAACCATGATCCATAATCCAGTTCATTACGACGTCATCGTCATCGGCGGGGGGCCTGCCGGTATGATGGCAGCAGGGAGGGCGGCACAGCGCGGCCGCTCTGTTGTGTTGCTCGAAAAAAATCCGAGTCTGGGCAAAAAGTTACTCATCACGGGTGGTGGGCGTTGTAATGTGACCAACAACACGACGGACAACCGCATGCTCCTGCAGCGCTACGGAGAGGCGGGGAAGCATTTGCATACAGCATTTGCGCAGTATGCTGTGGAAGATACGCTTCGCTTTTTTCATGAACGTGGTATGCCAACCATCGAAGAGCCGGAGGGGCGTTTGTTTCCCGCCTCTGAGTCGGCGCAGTCCGTGTGGGATGTGATGGTTGCCTACATGCGCGAGAGCGGTGTGCAGGTGCGTACCGATGCCGCGGTGGAGCGCATCACGCGCGACGAGCAGGGAGTTTTTCATATTCAGTTGCGCAACGGTGACGTGGTGCACGGCTCGTCGTGCGTCGTCGCGACGGGGGGTGTGTCTCGTCCCGAGACGGGTTCGACAGGTGAGGGGTTTGGGTGGCTTGCGGAACTGGGGCATACCATTGCACAGCCCGGCATGGCACTCGTACCCCTCGCGACGGGCGACCGTTGGTCGCATGCGCTCACGGGACGTTCGCTGGATGACATCGCGCTGACGGTGTATCAGGATGGACGCAAGCAGTTTCGACGCAAAGGAAAGATTTTATTCACGCATGAAGGCGTGAGCGGTCCGACGATTTTAAATATGAGCAAAGAGATTGGCGATATGTTGCCGTATGGTGCGACGGTGGTCGCCCTTGATCTGGTGCCGCATCTCGATCATGGGCAGCTCAAAGAGGCATTGCAGCAGCTGCTTACTACGGAGAGTAACAAGCAAATCAAAAACGCACTGAGCGAGCTGGTGCCTGCATGGATGGTGGAGCCGCTCTTACATCTGGCGCAGATTGCGCGCGATACACCAGCCCATAGCGTGCGCAGTGAGCAACGCAAGCAGATCGTGAGTCTCATCAAAGCGGTGCCGTTGCGCGTGACGGGATTGCTTGGAGCAGACAAGGCGATTGTCTCATCGGGGGGCGTGGAGTTGAAGGAGATTAATTTTCAGACGATGGAGTCGCGCCTCGTATCCGGGCTGTATGTCGTGGGTGATGTGCTCAATATCAACCGCCCCTCGGGTGGCTACAGCTTGCAGCTCTGCTGGACGACGGGGTTTGTGGCGGGGGAGCATGCGAGGGAGTAAGGTTAAGATTGAAGGTTAAAGATTAAGATTAAAGATAATCTTCCAACCTTCTACCTTCCAATCTTTTATCTTCTAACTTTTATCTTCTAACTTTTATCTTC
>CAZIQD010000012.1:0-21031 GCA_964541715.1 uncultured Gammaproteobacteria bacterium | reverse complement strand
CAAAACCCCTGCGTATCAGGCAGGGGTTGGTGGCTAAGCAATGAGATGTTTTTTTGCAAGGCGTAAGCTCGCGGTGTGTTCATCAGAGATGTAGGCGACGACATCACCCTTGCTCAGGAGTGTTTTGGCGTGTTTGACCGCCTCTTCTTCGGTAAGTACTCGGATGACGGTATTGGGTGACTTGGTGTATGCACTCATCGTATCGGCAATGATCGTCGAGACATCACCAACTTTGCGATGGTAGCGCCCCGAGATACTTTTCAGTTCTTTTCTTTTGACACCGTCAATTTTGTCATAGATGATGGCGATATCAAATTTATTGGCAAGTGCTCGGGCGGATTTTTTCAGCGCTTCATCTGAGCGATCACCGGCGAATCGAATAATGCCGATGGTTTTGTTACGCGCAATACCTTTGAGCAGCAGGGCCATCTCGCTCATGGAGCGCGTTTCGTGCGCATAGTCCAAGATGACGCGGATGTCGCGTCGCTTGTTTTCCAGCTGGACGAGTCGCCCACCGGTGTCCTTGAAGGCAAAGGTGCTGATAGGGGCGACGTGTCGTTTGCTGAGGCGTTTCCCACCCAGTAACCCCTGGAGCCCTGCTACCACCGACATGACGTTGTACAGTGAAGGCATAAACGTTCCGTTGAAGGTCCATGAGAGTTTGCGCACATCAACAAGTCGGGCGAACCCTTGCTTGCTCAGAATGCCCACGTGGTAGTCGCGGTACGTAACGGCGATACCTCCTTGCTTGAGGTGCGTGGCGATGTCAAATGAGGTGAAATCCAAACCGACAGGGATAACACGTTGCGTCTGAGGGTTTGGCAAAAGGTTCAAGAATTTGGTGATGTACGGATCGTCACCGTTAATCACAGCTGTTCCGTTCGGTTTTATCTTCTTGAGTATAAAGCTCGCCTTACGTTTGGCGAGATCGTGCTTTGAGGTAATGTGAAAGCCGATGTGATCTTCATAAACATTGGTAAAGATACCGACTTGATGACGCCAGTAGCCGACGCCATGAATAGCGCAGGAGATCGAAGACTCAAGAATTGCTACAGGCTTCTCTTTGCCACGGAGTTCATAGAGATACTTCCCCGGGACCACGGTGGGGTAGAGTCCATTAAGTTTCGATGATTCTTCCCTGGTGCTTTTTTGCTTGCCGTTGACGTAATGTCCATCAGTGTCAACGGAGAGTGTGTTGTAGCCAAGCTCGTGCATACAGTGAGCTAAGATACGAGTGACTGTGGTCTTCCCCTTTGTTCCCGTAATAGCGCACAAGAGTGGCGTCTGCGAAGCTTGTTTTTTCATGATTGCTTGAGATAATTTTTGACATAACGGACGCTGCGCGCATGGTCATCGTTGCAGATGTGGACGATGACATCGCCAGGCTGTGCGGCGCTCATTGCTGCGCGGACTGCGTCTTCTTCGACAATACGATGCTCGACGGTGCGCTTACCTTTTTGTGCTGTGCGAATAGCTTTGAAGAGCATTCCGGAGACTTCCCCGGCAGCACGGTGGATGTTTTGTTTTTTGCCTTTATATTCCTTGCGCGTAACGCCGTCAATTTTGTCATACACAATAATATGATCAAATCGATTGGCGATATATGCACCTGTTTCGCGAATCACGTCATTTAACCGATCGGGGGCAAGGCGTACGACGCCAATGGTCCTCCCCGTCGCCAGTCGTTTGGCAAGGTCGGCAACTTCACGCAAGGACTGCTTCTCATGCGCATAATCAACGATCGCCTGAATACTCTTGTCGCGATTAAACAATCGAGTCAGTCGTCCTCCGTTAGGATCAAAACGGTATGACGTAAGCGCTTTGATATGTTGGGCGGGGATTTTACCACGGTGCAGGCCGTAGAGCGCTCCGCAGATGGCCATGAGGTTGTACAGTGATGGGGTAAAGAGTCCTTCAAAGGTCCACTCAATATCGTTAACGCGGATAATTTTTTTATCGCTCTTGTGTGAGCGGGCAACGACCCAGTTATCAGCAAGCGTGATGATGACGCCACCATTTTTCAAGTGTTTGGTGGCGTTGAAGCAGTTTAAATCTAATCCGAAAGGTACGAGGGTAATATTTTTATGCGCCGGAATCATGTCCAGATGCTTGGTGACATAGCGGTCGTCGGCATTGAAGACAGCGTATCCATTCACATCAATGGGCTTGAAGGCGATACGCGCCTTCTCGTGGGCGAGCTGTGCTTTGTTTTTGATACGTGCTCCGATGTGATCTTCAAAGACATTGGTGAGTACGCCAACCGTGTGTGAGCCGTATCCGATGCCGTAGATATTACTTGAGCCAATTGCCGCCTCCAGGATGGCGATTGCATTATCTTTCCCATTCAGCTCATAGAGAAACTTGCCGGGGGCATTGGTTGGCACGAGCTCATAAAAACGCATGCTGTCTTGGAGCGTGCTTTTCTGTTTACCATTAACGTAGTGTCCATCAGTATCGACTAAGAGTGTGTTGTATTTGAGCGAGGTGTAAATATGACTCAGACCACGTGAGATCGTGGTCTTCCCCTTTGTTCCGGTAATCGTAACAATGGTGGGCTTGGCACTCCACTGTTTCATAGGATAGGTACTTATTCGTAAAGTTACTTGAGTTCACCCCAATTATCGCCGATTTGAACGTCGACGACAATAGGGACCTTGAAGGTGTGTGCTTGCTCCATCGTTGCTTTCACAAAAGCAGCAACCTTGTCGGCATCCTCCTGCGGAACTTCAAATACCAATTCATCGTGCACTTGCAGGATCATTTTGGTGCTTGGTGAGATCTTGGGTAGCTCGCGATGAATCGTAATCATGGCGATTTTAATGAGATCAGCCGCGGTCCCTTGCAGCGGCATATTCACTGCGACACGCTCAGCGGCGCTCCGCATCATTTGATTGCTTGCCAAAAGATTGGGCAGTTTTCGTTTTCTGCCAAAGAGTGTTTGGGCATACCCCTTATCACGCGCCTCTTCGACGGATGATTCCAGATAGCCTTTGACACCCGGGAATTTTTTGAAATAGTTTTCGATAAACTCTTTTGCCTCTTGGCGATTCATGCCGGTGCGTGAGGCAAGTCCGTACGGCCCAAGACCGTAAATGATACCGAAGTTAATTTCTTTGGCGCTCGAACGTAATTCTTTCGTTACCTCTGATTCAGGAACGCCATGAATAAGCGCGGCGGTCGAGGTGTGAATGTCTTTGCCGTCTTTAAAAATTTGGATCATGCTCTTGTCACCTGAGGCATGTGCAGTGAGACGGAGCTCAATTTGTGAATAGTCGGCGCCAAGAAGTTTATATCCTTTCGGTGCTGCAAAGGCGTGGCGAACCTTGCGCCCCAGCTCAGTGCGAATCGGGATATTTTGGAGATTTGGGTTAGTAGAAGAAAGTCTGCCTGTCGCAGCGACGGTTTGATTGAAGCTGGTGTGAATACGACCTGTGTGCGGATTGATTAGCTCAGGGAGTGCATCTAAATAGGTTGATTTAAGCTTGGCGAGTTCGCGGTACTCGATAATCATATCAACAACAGGGTGCTTGCCTTGCAACTTTTCGAGCTCAGCAGCAGCCGTTGAATAGCCGGTCTTGGTGCGACCAATGCCCGTGGTGGGTAGATCAAGTTCATCAAAGAGAATGTCCTGTAATTGTTGTGGCGAGGCGATGTTAAACTCCTTGCCGACAGCCTGATAGATATCACGCTCAAGTTTGCTGATAACCCCTTGGACCTCATCAGAGAAAGTGTGCAAAAACGTGGCGTCAACATACATGCCGTTGGTTTCCATTGATGCAAGCACTTCGACGAGCGGCATCTCAATTGAGGTAAAGAGATTGAGCAAACCTTCTTTCGTCAGGCGTGGCGCAAAGATGTCCTTGAGGCGCAGCGTGTAGTCAGCATCTTCAGCGGCATAGGTGGCGAGTGTTTCGAGTGGAACGTCAATGAGCTTGCGTTGCTCCTTCCCCTTCCCCACAAGGTCTTCATACGCGATCATCGTGTGATGCAGCTCTGAAAGCGCAAGCGTATCAAGGCTAAATGAGCGTTCCTCTGCGTCGAGCAGGTATGCCGCAATCATAGTATCAAAATCAATGCCGCTCACGGGCATGCCATTTTGCGCGAGCACCTCGACATCAAACTTGATGTTGTGCCCTATTTTTTTTACCGTAGCGTCTGCAAAAATCGGTTTGAGCTGTTCGATCCAGTGCGCGTTAGTTACGGCGCCTTCAAACAGGCCGTCTCCCTGCGTATTGTGAATGCTGACATAGTAGGCCTCCCCCGGCTTCCATGAAAATGAGATCCCAAGCAACGTGTCGGTAAAGGGGTCAAGTCCGGTTGTTTCTGTGTCAAAGACAAAAGATTTTTGCTGTTTGAGTGTACCAAGAAACTTTTCAAATGACGCATCATCAGCAACGAGCGTGTACTGATGCCCGTTATCAGCGCTTGGCGCCTCCTGCACCACCTCTTCCATGCCCCCAAAGTCAGGAAGGCGTGCTATCAAAGATTTAAATTCGAACTCAGCAAGCATCTGTTGTACACGTTGCTTGTCATAGGGCTTGAGCGTACAATCTTCGAGTGCAAAATCAATCGCAACATCAGTTTTGATGGTCACGAGCTCCTTTGAGGTGAAAGCCATCTCTTTATCGGCAATAAGCTTTTTGCGCACGCTCTCTGAAATTTTGTCGGAATCAATACTGTCGTAAATATTTTCAATTGTTCCGAACTCCTTAAGGAGGGTGATAGCTGTTTTCTCACCAATACCTTTGACGCCGGGAATATTATCTGAGGCGTCACCCTTGAGCGCCTTGAAGTCGATCATCTGATGCGTTGTGATCCCGTCATATTTTTCTCGTACTGCTTTTTCGTCATATTCCGTCGTTTCTGACATACCGCGCTTGAAGGTGATGACGTGCGTATTGTCGTCAACAAGTTGGAGCGTGTCTAAATCACCGGTGAGGATGTAACTCATCGTGTCTTTGTTGTCGACAGACTTGAGGGCGCAAATCGTGCCGATGACGTCATCGGCCTCAAAGCCCGGCTGTGAGTAGCGCTTGATGTTGAGCATATCAAGCAACTCGATGATAATCGGGACTTGCGGCTTGAAGTCTTCGGGGGGAGCTTCACGCTGCGCCTTGTACGCCTCAAACATCTCTTTGCGGAAGGTTGGTTTTTCTTCATCAAATGCCACGCACAAATAATCCGGCTTGTAGTCGCGGATTACATTAAAGAGCGTATTCATGAAGCCATAGACCGCATTCACCACCGTGCCGTCGCGCGTGGTGAGCGGAGGAAGTGCGTAGTAGGCGCGGAAAATGAGGGCAAAGGCGTCAATAATGATAATTTTTTTGGTTCGTTGTGGTGCCATACAAAGGGGTTCAGTCAACCAATTTAAAAGGGGTTTCGTGCATGTATTGTAGCACTTTTGCCTCATACTGTAACCTTTTCTCGCACGTCTTTTACTGCTATACTTTAAAACATATTATTGAGTATTTGATGAGATTTACGATATGCAACACATCGCCTTTATCATGGATGGGAACCGTCGCTGGGCCAAAGAGCAGGGTCTCTCGCCTTTGCTTGGGCATACCCAAGGATTGGAAACATTCAAAACAATTACCAAGCATTGCCATGAGCGAGGTGTATCGCACGTGACGTTTTGGGCGCTTTCGACGGAAAACCTCCAAAAGCGCGGCAGCGCGGAACTCGAACACCTTTTTAAGTTACTTGGAACATTGCGTGAGTATTTGCATGAGGTGATTACCTACAATGCGCGCATCCAGTATATTGGTGATCTTACCAAATTGCCTGCATGGCTTCGTGCGATTTTGCGCGATGTGGCGCACAAGACCAAAGATCATACCGGCATGACCATTACGCTGGCAATTAACTATGGCGGGCATGATGAGTTGATTCGCATGGGCAAGCAGTTGGTGAAAGTAGCGAAATCATCGTCGCAGGTCACCGATAAGACCATCAGCAAGATTATTGATTCGGGAAGCTTGCCACCCGTTGATATGATGATTCGTACCGGCGGTCATCGACGCTTGTCGGGGTTTTTGCCATGGCTTGTTGATTATGCTGAGCTGTACTTCATTGATACCTATTGGCCTGCTTTTACTACAGATGATTTGGATGAGGCAATGACGTGGTTTGAGGCGCAGGAGCGTAATTTTGGGAAGTAAATTAAGAGGCGCGAGAGGATTGATTTATTCCCCTTCCTTTGCTACACTTACTCTACTTTTGAGCTCTCATTACGTTGAATATAGATGCAAAGAGGCCACGTAGCCAAGTGGTAAGGCAGAGGTCTGCAAAACCTTTATCGCCAGTTCGATTCTGGCCGTGGCCTCTTTGCATCGATATAACAAGTATGACGTGGCGATTCTGGCCAGCCCGACCTTCGAAGCTTGGAAAGCGAAGAAGGTTGGCCTCTTTGCATCGATATAACAATTTCTCACAAAGCCAAGTGGCCCTCCTTCACTAAAGTTACGGAGGGTTCATGTAAAAAATCGAGCCTCATCTGAAGGGTTCGTTTTTTGTATCCCTCTCATTGACTGTAAGGGGGGAATCTGTTAAGACAAGGGGAGTATTCTGGTTCTTTTTACACAATTCAAGATAACAAAAGGAGAGGGCCATGTGGGATCCCTACGCTGAATTTGAATCGACGACGTTGTCCAATGGCTTGACCGTTCATGCTGCTCATTGGCCGGGACGGCCATGGGAGGCGGTGGGCTTCTTGGTTCATAGTGGCGCAGCTCATGACCCGGCAGGGTATGAAGGAGTTGCGCATTTTGTAGAACATCTGGTGTCAGCAAACGCAAACATCCCGAGCCAAAAGATTAGAGATTTTTTCGAAGATAATGGGGGTGAGGTGAATCTTGGCACATGCAATTACGCGTATACTATCTACAACTTTTTTGTACCAGCCAAAAGGGCGGTTCTCGCAAATGCCCTTTTGACGTTTGGGCAGATGCTTCTTTCTGCTCAACTCAAAAACCATGTCGAGCGTGAACGCGAAGTTGTCTTGGGGGAGTTTCGCCGATCACACCCAACCAAACTAGCCTTTACCCTTCGTATGCTGGAGCACACCGCTCTGTATGGTGGGCACTGGCTTGAGAGGCGCATTGATGCGCTCGGGACGCCTGATTCGATTGCGCACATTACCGAAGAAGAAGTGCAGAGATACTATGACGCCCACTATACACCAGCAAATATCAGCATCGTTGGTGTTGGAGGGATGACTCTCTCGGAAATCGTTGAACTTCTTGAGCAGAGTCCGTTTGCGGTGCACAAAAAGGGCGCTCGAACGCCCTTGCCAATGCCGCTTACAGAGGTGACGCCGCCTTTAGAAACCCGACATGTTTTTCGAATCTCTGAGCACGTGAATATGAAGGAAGCTCTTGAGAGTGGGGCGTATGAGAGTATCGCCAAGATCCCGGGTAGCATTAATGGGCAAATAGTTGGAATCGTTTCAGCTATGCTGGACGAAGTCTTATTTGAAGAGGTGCGTGAACGTCGCAGGTGGACATACAGCATCTCCACGTCTTACTACGACTTCGGGGAGTTCCGCAAATTCTCTATCAATTGTGGGTCAATCACACTTCAGGCCATTGATGACATCGAAGATGTGGTCAACGCATGCATTGATGTGACGAGAGATCGCCACGATTTATTTGAGAAGATGAAGCGTCGCGTCATTGCGTATTATCGAATGAGCGACACAACAGGGAAAAAAGTGTGTGAAAATGCACTTCGGGATCTCTCTAAAGTGGGACGAATTGTTTCTTCGGAGGAGATTATTACGATCCTTGAGCTCATTACCATGGAAGATGTTCAAACTTGCTTCTCATGGCTTACCCCTGAGCGTAGATGGACGTCTATCCTTCGACCATGAGTCCTTTCTGAAATCTCAGCGGCTGCGCGTGTTGTCAGACGACATACGCAGCCGCTTTTTTCATTATCATGAAAACAAAAAACCGCCGAGGTTATCGGCGATTTTTTTTATTCTTATCGATATGAGTAGACCTCAACGGTTGCGTACTTGATACCAAACTTTTTGGCGTCTTCATACTCGCGCATCCAGATGTCAGCGCGGTAGTGATAGCGAGCATTCATACGGTCAACGACCGTGAATTCTCGATCACCGAAGAGTTCAGGAATTTTCACCTTTGCACCCAACGGCAAGAAGTTTGCTGCAATAACATTTTCTTCATTTGCCTCACAGAGGTCATAGCCACTTGCCGCAATACACGGCGTCGAGTCGGTCTGTGCCTCAAGTGAGTTATATGCCGTCATCGGGACCCGCACCTTCCATAAAGGAGCAGCTTCTGACACGGGGAAGGTGTTGGGAAAGGTAGAAGTCGCAGATTGCCCAGTAAATGCCTCAAATGGCGTTAAAATTGTTGCAGACAGCTCCTCAGTAAACGCCTTGGTTTGGGCCTGTGGCACCAACATCTGAAAGGTAAAGATGAAGATAAAGAGACCACCGGTAAGCAACTTACCATACTTTTGCCCGAACATTAGGGCACTAAGTGACTTCTTGAAGGCTAATATTAGTGTTTTTGTGTCAATTCTCATAATGCTTTTATGACTAAATCGCACCATAATAGCACAAAAAAGAATTATTGTCAATGAGTTGATGTGTGATAAGGGTATCGAGGGTTCTTCGGTAAGTGTCGCAAGCATAGAGTCGTAAAGTTTTTATATAAACAGAAAAGACTACCATAGTAGTCTGGAAAGTAGCACCATCTTAGCCGATCGAGTGCTTTTTGTCAATCGACCTGAGGTGATTGATTGACGAAAATTTTAAGAAGAGGAAAAGTAAGCCGAAGTTCCCTCGGCCAAAGGCCTCAGGATGACGGCTTACTTTTACAGGGTATCTTAAATACAAAACCTCCCCCGAGAAGGGAGAGGTTGAGAGAGATTACGAGATTTCAGGAACGCTTGCGGCGTTGAAGTCTGACTCAGAGCAGAACTTGGTAACTGAGCGTCCATCGGCAAGTTCCCCGACGAATGCGTAGCGGACCATTTCCTTTCCGGTCTTGGTGGTGATGTTGAATTTCTTCTTCTTCACCTTGTCCTGGGCGACCTCGATCTTTTCCTTGTTCTTCACGTCATAAAATTGCATAGGCTCTGACGTTAGTGACTTAGTGCTGCGTGCGCATGGTTGCATGCAGCGGTAGGCGTAAGGGTAAGTCGTGACTGCGACTTGTATACGTTATATGCAGTATAACGAGGAAAATCGTAAAAAAACAAGGTGTTATGCACAGTTTTGGGGGCGCAAAGCGATGATTTACCTAATATTAGCCAAGGCAAATTTTCTTTATTTCAGGGATACACCTGATTTTGAGGGGAAATGATGAGAGGAGAGGAAAAAAATGTTATACTGGGGGCATGATTCATGAATGAGCACTATGGAAATCTTTATTTACTCAATTTTTAAATATCTGCACATCCTTGGGGCCATCATTGGCGCCGGTGGAGCCTTTGCCAGTGACTTTGTCTTCTTCAAAAGTCACAAAGATAAGGTCATCAGCAAGGATGAGTTTCATATTATGGAGGGCTTGAGTCGTGTGGTCTGGGGAGGGTTACTTCTTTTGGTTATTTCGGGAGTTGGCTTGTTTGGTATGAATTATGAGGCACTTCTTGCTTCTTCGGGATTCTTGGCAAAGGTAACGATTGTCTTGATTATTGTCGTGAATGGGATCTTTTTTCATTACCTTCATATCCCGTATATCGAGAAACATCTCGAGCATCATCTCTTTCCACAGCGCAATCGTGCGGATCGCAGCGATTTTATCATATTTTCCGGCGTTATTTCGGCAACCTCGTGGATGGCGGTCGTGGCAATTGCCTCACTCAAGACCATCATGCCCCTGACGTATACCGGATTTATGGGGGTATATACGGGAGCATTATTGGTTGGAGCATTGGGTGCGTATCAATTAATGAAGAAGACGGTACATAAGCAGGAATTGGAAACATTGCGTAGGGCGTCGCTTGTGCTGATCATTATGATGATGATCTTTTTTGCGATGATGATGTTGTTTTGACAGGGCTTGACCAGAAGTAAAGCCTTTGGTACAGTGGGATATCTACTGTACTTTTTTTGCAAAGGAGGTTGCCATGCAGCGACATGCTGCCACGTTGATCATCATTCTCATGCTCTGGGGCGACTGGGTGTTTGCTCAGACCGTTTTTTTGGTGGCAGGGGATGAGTACATTCCCGTGACCGCCTGTAGCGATGGGGTGCGTATGAGCGTCTACCATCAGCATATCAAAGAGATTACCTATAAAGACGGGGGTGCTGAGATCTCATCCGTTCTCGTGCCTGAACGCATGGGGTCGGTCTGGGTGAGCTCACGGTGTTTTGGCGAAGAACGTCTGGGTTCGCTCGTGCACGTTCGCGTTACCTTTACCGATGGCACGACGACGGACTTTGCATTTGACGTTGATGCCGATCTGCTGCTGGGGTATAAGAAAATACCCTTCGTGCGCGAGATGGATAATTCACGCCAGACGTTTACGATACGCGCGGTGAACAACCGTGTGTACGACTACAGTCTGACGCGCCCGCCCAAGATCGATGAATTTAAGGAGTTCAATTGGCGACCCGTCTCATCGGCGGCAAGCACGGAACCCAAAGGAAAGATCATACCCCTCGCGCCTTTTCAAGGAGGCGTAGGGAAGTAGGGTTAAACTATAACCGAGAGGTTCATGTGAATGATCTAAAGCTAAGTGAGACCGAGATACGTAGACTTCGGCACCTCGCCAAAGCTCTGCGAGTAGGTAAGGTAATTTTTTTCATCCTATGCTTGCTCCTCGGGCTTCCGGGACTTGGCGCGAACCTTTATTCTATTTGGAGTCCTGCCGTCAAGGACATTGCTCGGATATTATTAAATCTGAGCGCAACCTCCTCTATCATATGTGTGCTACTTGCAATGCCTGATGAAGGCGTTGTTCAGGCGCATGCACAAGGAGTGAGGCGTGATTTTTACCAAGCCCTACTTCAGGTTCTTTCGTGGCGTGGACTTCTTCTTATCTTGATCATCGATTTGATTTGGCGTGACGTAGCTTAAATCGAAGATGGTCAGGTGCTAGCAAGATAGCTCCTTTTCTCAACACCAGCTCGCGGGCTGGTGTTTTTTTGTAAACAAAGAACACGCGTATGCGTGTTCTTTGGCAGGTGATAAGATAATCGAACGTAAATAATCAGAGAACCTCAGGTCTCTTATCGCCTCAGAGCTTTGACAATTGCGATAAGAATTACCGCCCCAAGCAATGCCACTAAAAAGCTGTAGAGATTAAAACCACTCACGCCACCAAAACCGAGCATGCTCATGATAAAGCCGCCGATTACCGCTCCAATGATACCGACAATGATATTCAGAAAGATACCTTGCTCGGCATCAGTCGTCATGATCATAGATGCGATCCAACCCGCCAATCCTCCCAAGACAATCCAAAGGATAAGTCCCATATATTTTATTAAATAATTAGTTAATAGTTACTTATTCATTATCCTCTAACTTTGCTGCGGCTTCCGGAGTAGAGACTGATCTGCTCATCGTCAAGAGTTTAACAATGCCCCAGCCAAGCAAGCCGAAGACTAACATGGCTAAGAGCGTCGTCCACTCAAAAATACTGCCTTGAACCTGCGTCAAGCCGAAAACGCTGACGAAGGGCGCGGCAAAAGGATAGCTGATGGTGTACATGAAACTGGTAAAACCTGCTGCCGGGTTAGCGCCAAAGAGCTTGAGGAGAAATCTAAACGCCAAAATCACCTCAATAATTCCGAGGAGCGCCCAGATGATTTGGGTGGCTCGGTATAATGGCTTGGTCGAGCGGGAGTTATAAGAGTTCATACTATGAGGCTTTAAGTAATAAAATACCTTATAGTTTGAGTATACTCTTTTTCGGGGCAGGTTACAAAGCACAATGAAAAACCCCACCCCACAAGGGAGCTTTTTATTCACAGGGAGGTACAAAGGAAGTTGGGACTTTGATTGTAGGTTGAACGAGTCATCAAAATGTGGCACTATATACCAGATGCAACAACACGCTCGGACAATCAAGATTATTCAATTACTTGCAGCAGGTGCTATTATCGCCGCTTCTTTTTATTTTTCGCGACTCATTCAAGCTAACGCATTTGCGCATGATATCATCGCCTCATTTGGGCATATCAGCATACTTATGACGGGGTTTGTAGCGGGACTGAACCTGCTCGTGCCAGTTCCTGCCATCTCATTTCTTCCCGTTTTTCTTGCGGCGGGCTTCCCGCAATGGGAGATTATCTTGCTGATTGCAGTAGGGGCTACGCTTGCGGATGGTGCCGCCTATGTCATTGGTCGTGCCGGACGAGCTGTCATTGAGACGAAAACTGAGAAAAAAATCGCTCAATGGGTAGGGAGGGTCCAGGAGGAGTACGCGTGGGCAGTCTATCCCCTGGTCTTTCTCTTTGCTGCCTTTGCTCCGCTGCCCAATGAGGTCATCATCATCCCTCTCGCCTTTCTTGGTTACCGCTTCTTGCCGATATGTGCACTCGCACTTGCAGGGAATCTCGTCTTTAATACACTTGCCGCATTGGGAGTGATGGGGATATTGAATGTATTGTAGAGGAAAATTTTCATACCAAAAAAAAGAACGCTTTCGCGCTCTTTTTTTGTTTCGTAGCCCCACGCGACGTCGGTTACGATTGTACGCCCAGTGGCGTGGGCATACGAACTCAAACCAACCCTTACTCATATTTTATGGTATACTTTAAACATGCAGACAAAGATTTTCAATTTGGTAATATTCCTGATGATCACATCTGGCGCTTTTGCTTTGGATTATTACTATAACATCTCCTACTCTTACCAGGTCTTCCAGACGCTGGCATGGCTCACGGGCCTCTACATACTCTTTCGTTTTTTGATTGAGGAGATAGGCGCTCGTCGTATTACAGACCCCAAATCGAGGTACTCATTTCGCAAAACCACCGGAATACTATTTCTCTTTTCCTTTTTAATTGTCATCGGAAGGCTATGGATTGAGAATGCCCAAGCCCTTTTGGTCTCATATGGTATTATTGCTGCCGGTCTTGCGGTGGCATTGCAGGATATTTTTAAAAACTTTGCGGGCGGTATCATAATATTGATGCGGGGTATGTACCGAGTGGGTGACCGTGTGCAATTGGGTGATAAGCAAGGGGATGTGATTGACATCAGCATTCTCTACACTACGTTGCAGGAGATACGCGGCTGGCTGGATGCTGATCAGAACACCGGGCGCCTCACCACAGTGCCTAATGGGTTTATGTTGAGAGAGTCTTTTGAAAACTATACTCGCAACCATAGTTATGTCTGGGATCAGATTCATTTGCCTATTGCTTACGGCTGTAACTGGCAAAAGGCTGAGGAGATAATCCTTGCTATTGTCACAGAAGAGACAAAAAACATAGCCAAGACCGCACAGAGTCAGATAAAACGTCTGAGACGGGAATACTATATACGAAAGACTGAGTTTGACCCCCATGTTTTCATCAAAATGACGGATAACTGGATTAGCTTTTATGTTCGTTATGCGTCAGACGCCAGAGAACGTGCGCGCACGAGAGACCATCTTTCAAGGAAGATTCTCTTGGAACTTGAGCGTCATGAGGATATTCGCCTGGCCTCGGAGACATTTGAGATCGTGGGAGTCCCCCCTCTTAAAGTGGTCAAGAGATAATTTAAAAGAACTCTCTTACCTGAATGATTAACATCAATTTATTTGATGAGAGTGTACGCATTAAGAAGGTTGGATGAGGGAAATGCCTTATGTCGGCTCTTATAAACAGGAAGAATTTCATTAAATAGAAATTATGGAAAATAAATATACTCGATTTCTCGTGATGCAGGGGATTTCATTAGTGGTTATGTTTGCGGTCATGTATTCAATGGTTGATACAATAGACCACATCTATTTCAACATCAGTCGATTGTATATGACGATCCTCATGGTTGCGCCAATGACACTCATAATGATGGGCATGATGTGGTCAATGTATTCAGACAAGAAGAAAAACTTAGCTATTATATCTTTTGCCGCCGTAGCGTTTATAGGAGTCTTTTTTCTTGTAAGAACCCAGGGGTTTGTCGGTAACATATCATTTCTTCGAGCAATGATCCCTCACCATTCATCGGCGATAGTAATGTGTCAGGAGGCTCATATTACTGATCAAGAGATACAAGACCTTTGTGACGATATTATCCGAGCTCAAAGAGAAGAAATAAGGCAGATGAAGGAGATTTTGAATAGATTAAGTGAGTAAAATAACTTTGTTTGCTTGGATCTACCTGTAAAAAAAAGAACGCTTTCGCGCTCTTTTTTTGCTTCGTAGCCCTAAGGCACGGCGGTCGCGACCGCCGTGCCAAGGGGAATCTCACCTCCGCTTCGCTTCGTCATAGGGCTTCCGCCCTCTGACGCTCGACTTCGCTCGCTGTCACCCCAACGGGGGAAATACTTTCCCCCGACCCCCCTTTGGTTCGATTCTCTTCTGATTACAAAAAGAAAAGCACGACTTACGTCGCACTTTTCTTTTTGTAGCCCCAAGGGGAATCGAACCCCTGTTTTCAGGATGAAAACCTGATGTCCTAACCACTAGACGATGGGGCCATGCTTCGCTCCTGAAGGAGCTTCGCACGGTAAACCGTGCAGAATCTTTTTGATAAGCACTCAACAATAATGGAGTCTTATTTCAAAAAGGTGACTGTAGTATAGTGTAAAAAAGAAGGCGCGTCAAGTGATTCATGTGAGAAATATGCTATAATAAAAGTACGCAAAGTACGCACCCCCGACGAATCAATGTTTTTGAAAAACTTGGACTCCAGGTGTTTTTTGGCGCACGTGGACGTTTGCGTAAGGAGGTTGTTTTTCTTGCGCTTATCATTCCTGTATTACTTATTGGCTCATTTGCATATTATAAGGTGTATCAGGAGGCAACTAACGCTGTTGTTGCTCATAAAGTTGCAGTGACGAATCTCATGGCAGTCAGCACGCTTGACCGTCTTGACTACCTTGCCGGTATTGCAGATTCTCTTGCTTCACGACAGCAATTTGCCCAACTGGTTGAGCAGGGGTTATGGGATGAGGCGATTGCCATTATGTCTGATATACCAAGTCAATTTCCGTTGATAGAGCGTATTTTCATTACCGACCTTGAGGGGACAGAAACAGCAGACACGCCGCACCGACCGGGGGCGGTGGGATCTAATTTTTCACATCGAGATTGGTATAAGGGGATGATGGAGACACGAGGTACGTATGTTTCGGAAGTATACCAGCGAGCAGCGCTACCTCAGCTGAAAGTGATTGCGATCTCAACCCCTATTTATGGGGCATCACGACAGCAAGTAGGTATTCTGGTGATGCAGGTAAAACTTGATTCGTTTTTTGACTTGCTGCAGGAGGTGCGTGAAAAACCCCAGCAAAACCCACTCATTATTGATCAGCGTGGTAATGTGGTAGTGAGCTTTGCGAGCAATCCACAGCATGACATTAGATCGTTAGCAGAGCATGAAGTGGTGCAAGAGCTGTTGCAGGGCCGGTCGGGATATGTTCAGGGCAGCATCACGCTCGGAGGTGGTCAGGAATTCATAGCATATCAACCGCTTGAGAAGCATGGATGGTCTGTTGTTGTTGCGGAAGATGCTAGTTCAATTTTTGCGGCTCGATCAAATGATTTGTGGATCACGCTACTTATCTTCTCTTTTTTCCTCGCATTCAATGTGTTGATTGCCTACATCATCATCAAAACGCTTGAAAATATTATTGGACTTCGACGAAAAGAACAGATTTTCTTGAATAGCATTGGAGACGGAGTGGTGGCGATTGATCGTAGCTGGAATATTACGCTCTGGAATACGATGGCAGAAAAGATAACAGGGTATGCGGCAGATGAAGTTATGGGCAAGCCTCTTCGCGACGCTTTGAAATTCATAAGGGAAACAGATCGCAAAGAAGATATGGCGTTTATCGAGCAGGCGATGGTTACCGGAGAGATTCGTAGCACTTTGTCAGAAAAGTACTTCACGGTTGCCAAAGATGGTAAGGAGGTTCCTGTGAGCGATTCGGCGGCGCCGTTGCTTGATGCAAATGACAATGTTGCTGGTGTCATTATTGTCTTCCGTGACGCCTCCCTAGAAAGAGAAGCGAATCAGATGCGTTCTGATTTTACCTTTGCGTCTCATCAATTCCGAACACCGTTAAATGCCGCTTTGTGGGCGGTGGAATCAGCTCGAGAAATGCAGCGTCTCAAGGACGTTCGTGAGCATTTGCAGACAGCAACGGTATCATTGGAGAGTATTCGCGCCTTGGTTGATTCGCTGCTTGAGATGACGCGACTTGAGGAAAGTAAGATTACCATAACTCCCGAGGAGGTTGATCTACGAGCTGAACTTGACGCTCTTGTGAGTACACTTGACCCTTTTGCGCAGAGCAAGGATGTTATCGTGCAGTATGTTTCCGATGATGCGCAGCTTCCGGTAGTTATTGATAAAAAAATGTTGCAGCGCGCTCTTTCAGAGGTGGTAACGAATGCTATTAAATACAGCAAGCCACAGAGTTTAGTCTCAATTGATGCGTTTGTCGAAGATAGCAATTACACTATTGCGGTGAAAGACACAGGCATTGGTATTTCGCGAGAGGACCAAGCGCTCATATTTACCAAGTTTTTCCGTGGTAGAAATATTCCTGCTGAAGAATCAGGCGCGGGATTGGGGCTGTATTTGGTAAAGAAATATATTGAGGTCCTTGGTGGAAAGGTGTGGTTTGATTCAGAGCCTGGCAAAGGGACGGTGTTCTACATAGCTATACCACGTAAGTATAAAGCATAAAGAGCGCAGGGTTCTGCGCTCTTTTCGTTAAGCTTGCGTTCTTTTTTCCAACACCTTCCCCACACTCACATATTTTTCTTCAAAGATGCGCTCTGTATCGACATCGTGTTGCATCAGCTGTGCTCGCGCGCCTTCAATCATATCGGGGTGGCCGCAGAGGTAGAAGTGTCCAGCGGTATAGTCTAAGGTGTCGTCCATGAGATCGGTGACATATCCTTTTTTGCCACCCCACACGCCATCCGGCTTGGAGAGAATGATTTCATAGCGGAAGTTTGGATAGCGCGCTTGGAGTTCATCAAGTTCGTCTTTCCAGAAGATATCAACGCGGTAGCGATTACCAAAAAGCAAAACGAAGTTTGATTGATTGCCGTTTGCCAGCTCATGCTCGAGTATCGACATCAGCGGGACGACGCCAGTACCTGTACAGATGAAGTAGATATTTTGAGCATCTGGCGATTTGAAGGTAAAGAGCCCACCCGCCCCGCGAATTGTCATGAGATCTCCCGGCTTTTTATCGCGCAAAAATTCAGACGCAAGTCCGCCATCAAGGATTTTGACGATAATGCGCAGATAGGTGTTGTCGGCGTCAGTCGCATGATAGGCCAATGAGTAGGTGCGGTATTGTCGGCGCCCCTCAGGCGTTTCCAGCTGAATCATGATGTACTGTCCCGGGACAAATGAAATCAGCTCTTCGGGCAGGAGTACGAATTCAATGATGTCGTGCGTGAGTGATTTACGACGGAGTATGGTGGCGGTAGTTTCGATCATGAACTGGATTATGGTTGATAGTTAATGGCAGAGCCCCGTACCCGAACGAAGTGAGTGGCACAGGGTATATGGGTTGAGATGTCTTTATGATACTAGTAATAGGGATGGTTGTAAATCTTGACTGGATGCTGCGAATATGCGAATAATACAAATGCTACGAATGGATGAGAATTGCACCCATCGTCATCTCGAGCGTTTTGCGCGAGAGATCTCTGGGCTGACGATGGGATTTACGAATCTTCTCCAGATCCCTCATGCTTTCGTTTCGCACCGCATGCTCGGCGTTACTCGCATGCTCAGCTCACTCAATCATTCAGGATGACGGAGAAGATTCTTGTACATTTTTAACCCTTTATCTTTACCCCTCCTATCGCCCTCAAGCCCTACCACCTGATATCTTCTGAATTGTCTGATAACTTCTTATAGCTTCTTATACCACCATGATCCATACTCCATTCACCATCCTTGCCATCGAATCCAGCTGTGACGAAACAGGCGTTGCTATCCTTGAAGTTACGCAAGGGAGTTTTAGGGTTCGCGCGAATGCGTTGAACTCACAAATTGCGATTCATCAAAAAACACATGGCGTGGTGCCGGAAGTTGCCGCGCGCCGACACGTTGAGGTGATTCATCATTTGGTGCGGGAGGCATTGAGCGAAGCACAGATCACGCTTGATGAAATTACGCACATTGGTGTGACGCACGGGCCAGGATTGAACGGGTCGTTGTTAATCGGTATTGAGGCGGCGAAGGTGTTGGCGTATGCGACACGCAAGCCACTCATTCCCATCAATCATTTAACTGCGCACATTCAGGCAAATTTCTTTGATCGTGCGACCAATAAGGTTGTCGATATTGCGTATCCGGCAATTGCACTTCTGGTTTCGGGTGGACATACTGAATTAGTGTTGATTGAGGGGCCGACGCAATTCCGTCTCTTGGGCCAGACACTTGATGATGCCGTGGGTGAATCATTTGATAAAGTCGCTGCATTGCTTGGGCTGCCGTATCCAGGCGGACCACAGGTTGCCAAGCGCGCATTGGAGGGTAATGCTGAAGCTTTCGCCTTCCCCATTGCGATGAAGCAGTCAGATACGCTCAACTTTAGTTATTCGGGACTGAAGACAGCGGTGCGACAGGCGGTCGAAGGCAAAGATCGCACCGAGCAACTCATTGCTGATGTCTGTGCCTCATTTCAAAAAGCAGCAATTGGCCAGTTGGTTATGAAAGTTGAGAAGGCGCTCAAGCAGTATCACGCGAAAACGCTCTGTGTCGCCGGCGGTGTATCGGCAAACATGTATTTGCGCGAACAGCTGCAGAAGCATTTTGGCGGTGCAGTAACGATTAAAGTCCCTGATTTTGATTTGTGCACCGACAACGCACTCATGATTGCGATGGCGACATATTTGCAGATTGTGCATGGTGATTCGAAGCCCTCAGAGCATGCATGGCACTTGGTAACGAGTGATCCCGCTTTAAATATTGCTGAATAACGAGGCATGAAAACTGTTGTATTACATACAGAAGAAGACACGCGCGCACTGGCACGCGAGATAGCTGCTCAGCTCCATGGTGGCGAGGTGATTGCGCTCAATGGTGACTTGGGGTCAGGCAAGACGACCTTCACGCAATACCTGGCGCAGGAACTTGGTGTCACGCAGCATGTGAACTCGCCAACCTTTGTGATTATGAAGCAGTATCACGCGTACAAGCCGCCCATTCACACCCTCGTGCATGTGGATGCTTATCGACTTACCTCTGCGGATGAACTTGATCAGATCGGGATCGATCAGCATATCGGTAAGGCGCATGCGGTGGTCGTGATTGAATGGGCGGAGAAGGTGCGTGAGGCGTTGGAGAAGGTAACGCTTGTCAAAATTACTTTTACCAGTAATACTACAGGAAGAAGTGCACATATTGATTATCAGGCTGTATGACCAATACCTTTGAAATGGATCAGTATAAAAACAAATTTGAGCAGGCAACTCCGCAAACACGACAAGAACTTGTGCGGATTTTTTTGAGCGAGCTCCTGCCACGTATGGAGCAGGTCGGCGGGGTATTTTATGAAAATGTTGGTGATTTGTACCGCAAGTTGCCTTCCCCGGAGTATTTAGTGCGACGACATCATCCCGAATCGTTACTGCCCGCATTGCTTGAGCAAAAAGACCTCGAGATTCAATTCGATCCTCAGCAAGCCGAGCGTGATGGTGGGCGGTATGCCAATTGCGCTGTCTGGCATCCTACGGCAGCATCACGTGGATTGGAGAATGCCTTTTTGGAAGGGTTTACCAGTTTCAATGGTATTGTGACCGTTGCCGGATTTCATAAAGGTAAGGATTTGAATGTCGAAGAAATTCCAAAAAATATGAAGCAAATCGGCACGCTTGATCGTCATGCGGTGCGAAGTGCCGACGGGAAGGTGCACCCAGAAGATATTGATTTTGTTATTCTTCGTATTCCGGCAATGATGATGCCCGAAGATATGTTAACTGATGACGAAGCTATTCGCCTTGAACAGGCACAAGAGCGAGGGGAAAAAGGAACTCAGGTGTTTCGAGGATTTCTTTTCCCTCATAAGGATACTGGTACAACGAGTCCTTCCGCATAAATTTTTTGACAAAGAAAAAGCCCGCTGGTTACCACGTTCGTGGTTAGCAGCGGGCTCAATGGGTAGTGTGCCCTGAAGGGAGTTGCGTGAATGCCACTCCTTTTTTGATTGCTCTGAGGAATTCATCAAAGCCAATACGTGTTCCCTCGAATGCCGCACGTTGTGTGGCGGCGTTTTGAGCGAGGAAGTCGCTGATCTTGACTTCGCTGAATCCATGAAGCGGCAGGATGCGCTCGACAAGCCGCACCCATTCGGCAAAGAGCTGTTCGTCACGCGATGAGGGCGACAACGAAGTATCGTTGAGGATCTCGATTGCTTTGCCAAATGCCGCTTGCCAGAGCATGCGTTCTTCGGGCGTCATGAGGACCTCCCTTCGAATGTTGCCTGGCAGGAGACACACCGCGTTGCGCCCGGAATTGCCTTCAAGCGAGCGTGAGGAATGGGATCCTCGCAATCGGAGCAGATACCATAGGTCCCCGCGTTGATAGCTTTGAGGGCATCAAGCAGGCGAGGAACGATGGTCTGCAGCTTGAACGCAATGCGTTCGGGCGAGTCAACGGTATTGTCGGGACGCGCCATTCCATAGTAACGGGTGAGGTGGCTGGTAATACGCTCTTTCTGCTGACGCAGAAAGACGTCGTCAATCTGCGTGCGCATGAGCGCCTCCTTGGTGAAAGGTTCATGGGTAATCTACCGTACACCATAACGCAGTTTTTGTCAATAGTCAAAGAATATAAAAACTGGCGTGTAGCCAGTTTTTATTATCCCGCGACGCGGAAGACTTCATCGAGTGTGGTGATGGCATCCATTGCCT
>CAZIQD010000011.1:0-21325 GCA_964541715.1 uncultured Gammaproteobacteria bacterium | reverse complement strand
GCTGAGCGTTATAATCTCACCCCGAGTAAATCCAAGGGGCAGAATTTTTTGTTTTCCGCAGAGCATCTCGCGCGTATCGTTGAGGTGTCGGGAGTGAAGCAGGGTGATCAGGTATTGGAAATTGGTCCGGGGTTGGGGACGCTCACCGATGAGCTGCTGAAGGTGGGCGTGCAGCTGCATGCTGTTGAATTAGACCAGGCAGCAATTGCGTATCTGCGCGATACGTATGCCGATCAAGTGGATAGTATCGAAGGTGATGTGCTGCGCTTGCGCTTGGATGAACTACACGCGCAGTGGGGTACGTATCATGTCGTTGCCAATATCCCGTACAACATTACCTCAAAAATTATTCGACTCCTTGCTGAGTCACCGCACGGGCCACAGACATGTACACTGATGATCCAAAAAGAAGTTGCGCAGCGCGTGACCGCGCAGGCGGGGGAGATGAGTATCTTGGCGGTCGCGACGCAGCTGTATGGCGAGGTGACGTACCACTTCGATGTTCCCAAGGAACATTTTTGGCCACAACCCAAGGTTAATTCAGCGGTAATTACTTTTCGCCGCACTGACCGATACCGCACGCAGCTGCAGGTGAGTGATAAGGATTTTTTCCGTATGGTGAAGTTCGGCTTTGCCGCGCGCCGCAAAAAATTGGTGAATAACTTGGTTGCCGGGTTGCGTATCTCGGCCGATGAGGTGAAAGAGTTACTCTCGTCAGTCGGCATTGGTCCCGATGTCCGCGCACAGGAGCTGAGTATGGAGCAGTGGATAGCGTTGGCGAATGCTTGGAAGGAGGGAAATAAGTAGTAAGTATTAAGTTTGTATTGCTTAGTACTTACTACCTTTAATCTTCAACCTTTAACCTTCAACCTTTTCCGCCGGAGGCGGATCCGCCTCCGGCGGAAACCTTTAATCTTCAACCTTAACCATCCACCCCCTTTCCCTGTGCATAAGTCATGCTTTTGTCAGCATGGTTTTTTATTTTGTGCTATAATTTAAGTACGAATTCTCGTTGGCACGGCTTGCGAGGAGTTAAGTATTTTGAATGATCAAAGACTACTTCGAAGACAAAGCGGAGGAGGTTCTTGAGCGTATGGAAAAAACTCCTGCTCAGAAGCTGATAATCGTGTTATTGGCGCTTATTTCTGTTGGTGTGGTTGGCCTGGGATTTCTGCAGTTTAAGAATCAATTGGAAGGGCCGTTCCTTGCCGACCGTCTCATCGAAGAGAAGGCGCGCATCCGTGGGCCGTTGGAGTTTTTGGAATTTTATCGCCAGGAGCAGCGCAACAACGATGAGTTGACGCGATTGCAGCAGCGCGATTCTGATGGCGATGGCCTTACAGACTACCAGGAGATTTACATTTACAAGTCAAACGCATATAGCGCTGATAGTGATGCTGATGGCGTCGAGGATGGAGCCGAGATTGCGCAGGGTACCGATCCCAACTGTCGTCCCGGAGAAATCTGTGATGAAGATGGATTTGTGGTGCGAACCTCGACAGGAGCGCGTGGTGAGCTCAATCTGGGAGCGCTCGTGCAGGAAACACGCGAGTCATATCAGCAGCTGCAAGGATTTGATGAGGCGGAAAAAGAGCAGCTGCGCGTATACTTTGAGAGCTTGACGCCTGATGATATGCGTCAGTTGTTATCACAGCAGGGGTTTCCACTCGAAGATCTTGAAGAGCTTACTGACGAGCAGCTCCAGCAAACACTTGATTCTATTCTTGAAAACCTTTAATTACCAGCTATCGCTTGAACCATGCATCGAACGATTGCCATCAGCCTAACCACGATACTCGTCATCAGCTCGTTGATCGCGAGTGGTTTTGTAGCTCCGGCACGTGCGCAATTTGTCGATCCTGTCACATCGCCAGCCCAGGTTTCACTGGGAATTATGTTTGGGGCCAAGGATGTTGTCGATCGCTCAGAAAACTTCATCAAGGATTTGATTACACAAACAGGCGCGGTGCTCTACAAGCAGGCATTGGGAACTGTCGTGAATACGCTTGCGCAAGATTTGGCGCGTGGATTGGCGACGGGTAACTTTGGCGGACCGATCTTTAGCTTTGACTCAGGGTACTGGTCAGCGCTCGCTGATGGTGTGGTGGGTGATTTGGTGAATGATGTCGTTAATGGTTTGACGGGTATTGATTTGTGTAACTTTGATCCGCGCATCACGCTTGATTTTGCGCTGAATTTGCCGTTTCTCGAAGTGCCTGGGATGGAGCAGTATCAGCCACGCTGTTCGCTGACTAAGATCTCACAAAACCTTCAGGAAATTAATCTTCGTGATATTGTCCAGGTGAATGTGAACATTGGGGTGAAGACCGTCGGCTCATTTGCGGAAGTTGCCTCGTCGTTTGGTGTTGATGTGACGGTGAACCGCACGGTTGTCTGGGCTGCTATTGAAGAGCTCAACAAGAAGTATGGTGATGAAAACTCAGAATTTAACGTTCGTGTTGCGCGAGATCTAGAAAAAATCGAGCAAGTGCTCAAGAAGGGACAAGAGGCGGCGAGTGCAGCGGGGAATGAATTTAAGGAGCCAGAAGCAATTCAAAAAGCAAAGCAGAAGTTACTGTGCGAAATCCTTGATGATGTCCACTACTACAACCTCGGAATTGTGGACGGGCGTGATTTTGCCGATAAGTATGCGTTCTTCCGCAGTGATTGTCTTGCCGACAGTCGGTTGCGGGGGCACGAAGACTTGCGGGTGTCAGTTGATGTCTGGAAGGAGCGCGTGCTTGATACCAGTAAGGGGTGGTTAACCGCAGGTACCAATGATCAGCGAACGGGAAATGCTGAGACGGTGCTCACTGAGTTAACCAATGAAATCAACAAAAAAGCGCAACGCGCCACAACACCGATTGAGAAGGCACTGACGCGTACGCAGGCGCTGTACAACACCTGTCTGGTCGGGTTAAATCGCGTGTTGGATGTGCGAATTGAGGGCAATCAAAGCCGTGAAGTGCAGGTTGCCCAAAATTCCTTTGAAGCGTCGTTTGGCGATCAGGCGGTGACGGCAAATATTGACTTTGGCGGAGCTGGGAATACGCAACTGGACAATACTAACCGTACGGCGACGACAGCGTTTTTGGATGTCTGGCCACCGGATGGCGTGTACCGCGGGGCAGGGGAGAGTTATGTCGTTAACCCTTCGACGAACACCTCGTCGCGCGGAGGATCTTTTACGTTTTACGTTGCAACTCCCGATGAGCGACCGGCAACGATTCGGTATACGTTTGACAACTCAACACCAAATTGTACGACCGGTCAGGTGGTCTTAGCTGATCAGACTATTGCGTCAGGAGATCGTAAGACAGCGACAATTGCCTTTAACGACAGTGATGCTGATAACGTGCAGACCGTTATTAAGGCGCTCGTCTGTATTGATGGTGATGCGACGCGCAACCCGGTCGTTAGTCAGGTGCAGACTTTCCAGTATATTATTGATTCGAGCGCTGTTGTGCAGGCGCTTGAGGAGCGTCCGCTCGAGCAGGTAGGTGGCCGCTTCCGTGAGACGTTCCTTGCTGATGTTCCTGATCCCAACAACCCGATTCGGTTGCAGGATCGTTGGATTACCTACAGCATGGGTGGCCGCAAGATGAACGAGCTTGAGTTTGCAGCGTGTCAGATCGTCTTTAACGGCGGCGACTTACTCCGCGGCAAGGGTGGCTTTGGCGACCTTGGTTATCGTCACGGTGCAAACATCTTCCCAACTGATGAGAGTCGTCCATTTGGCGCGTTTAAGGGGACCAATGAGTTAGGTGAGTTTACCTCACTTTTCCACCCGATGTTTGTCGAGCAGGATTTTGATTGGTTCCGATTTAAGCAAACGGAGCGCGTACAGTCAGGGCCGGACTTTTTGCAGGCATTTATCCGCTATACCGTGGCACTTGATGCCAAGGGTGACGGCACCGGGCAACGATTGCGAGACATTATTTTAGAGGTGATCAACAAATCTGCGGCGATGATGATCGCGGCGCAGGAGACCTTGCTTAAGCAAAGTAACGACATTGTGCGTGTTTTTGATACAGGGCAGGAGCAGGTTAACAAGGTTGGTGTAGAAACACCAAGTAGCGAGGAGGAGTTTACTGAATGGGCGAAGTCGTTTGAGCCGGCAAGTAACGAAAAAGCAACATTCTCGCAGCTCACCAAAGAGCTGTTGAACGAGAAGTACCGCAAAAAGACCGATGAAATCATCGCATCGCTTGAGAAGGGAACTGCCATCAACCCGGATAAGACGGGCGTTTCAGAGTTGGCGAAAAACCCTCCCGAAGTGAAGCAGTCGCAACTGCAATCAACGGTGGGAGGGCAGAATATTTTTGCTGAGTATACGGGGCAGATCTTTGCCGACGGGTTGAATATCTTTTTGGCAACGTTTTGGAACCAGTTACTCATTCGCGGACTGAGTGAGCTGAATCCGTTGGTTGCAAACTCACCAGTGGGGCAGTTTGTGAACATCGAGCTTTCGCCTGAATTGCAGCAGCAGATCGCACAGCAGGAGGCGTGTCGTCGTGATCCGGCGCAGTGTCCGACAGCGGTCGCCGGCCTTACCTTTGACCCGAACAACCCGCCATGTACGCAGGATGACCTTAATATCATTACGGCGTGGAATAATATCAAAAAATCAATTAACGCAAACCTTGAAACAGCATGTGCTTCGGGTAGACTTGATGCCAACAAGGAGTGTCTACCGGCAGAGGTGACGGACAAGTGTGTTCAGGCGATTCGTACGGCGCAGGACGTTGCCAGTAAAAGCGGCGACCGTGTGTCATATAGCGACCTTATTATCGCGATGCGCGGCCTGCTCGGCACCATTCAGGAAATTATTCAGGGAATCGGCACGGGGCGTTTAATTAACACAGCTACCGGATCTTCTTCATTGGCAGCGCTTGATAGTTTTACGCAGACGGTGAATCGCGCTGAATCGCGCGCAGTGACATCGGAGTATGTCTCGGCATTTGACGTTGATGCATTTGCGACGTTGGACATCTTCCCGGACAGTGATTTTAATATTTTACAAGAATTAGTGACCTGTCCGCGCGGACAGGCAAATCCATCGCTGTATAACTGTACGATTCAACCAAAATTCCAACAGGCGTTAACTCAAAAGCTCACGATCCGTGAAGCAATTGCCAAAGGATTCTTGGACCGCAATGCATCGGTGGGTATTACGCCGCAAGGTGAGGTGCCACAGCCAGCGCAAGGGTTTAGTTTGGCGGCCGCGCAAAAGCTGCGCAAGTTGCGCATCATGCCGCTCGGCTTTGAGTTTGCGGCTCGATTAAAGGTGGCCTGCTATCAGCATGCCTTGATTGATCCGGCGGGTGACGGCACGGGTAACAATGATTTACCGGCACTCTTCCCGTATCGTGATATCAGCGGAGAGTGTGTCTTTGGCGCTATTACCAAGAGCGCGCCGGAGAAATTTCTCTTGTTCCGTGATGCGGTCATTAATGCAAATCTTGGTACGATCATCGACGGCTTTGAACAGACCGGTTCATTTGCCTTTGAATGTGGCGAGTTTGATGTTATCAACGGGCAGCTCAATATGAGTCCGTTTTGTGGACTGATCAATCCTGATTGGGTGGTCAAGTTGCCGCAAACGCAGTGTAATTTGTACGAGTACGGTGAAATTTTGGAGAGTCAATCCAGCGATACGCGATATTTGAATTGTACAGAGATCACGAGCGATATCGGTGGTGGTAATTATGGATACTGTGTGAAGGAAGAAAATGTCTGGTCGTTTAGCGGGCGGAGCTGTCCTGCTGAGTTTGCCTCATGTCAGACCTATGTCTTCAAAGACGGGTCGACAGGCTCATTTAACCGTGACAGTTTGGTAGGTGAGGGGTTGTGTAATGCCGATAATGCGGGATGTATCTGGGTATCGACGGTGAAGCAGGGCGCTTTTTGGCAGGACACTGTTCGATTCCGTACGCTTGCGACATGTGTGGCAGCTGGCGGAACATGGGATGGCACACAATGTTCAAACTCACGATTGTATATCAACGACAACGTTGAATTTTGTACGAGTGCAGACAAGGGATGTTCACAGGTGATGGTACTCAAGACCGAGGGTAACAATATTGTGCAAGACGGTTCATTTGAATTTTTACCGGCGCAGTCACTGCATCCGCTCTGGAAGGCAGAGTTGTCGCGTCAATTGACGGACACGGATAATGACGGCAACTTGAGCAATGAGATTGACGCGTGTATTGATCCAAGCGGATCAAATGGCCGCATCATCAATACCTGTACCGACGTGCCGTTTACCAATGCCGCGACGTGTGCGGCAAATGGGGGAACATGGAATGGCACCTCATGTGAAAATGCCATTATCGCCAATGTGGTGCAGGCACAGTGTGGTGTCTGTGTCAGTGATGGCGCAAATCCAAACGCTGACAGCAGTGCCGGATTACTGACGCAAAACGACTGTTTGTTGGCAAACAGCAATACGCTTGATCCAAACACCTACGTATGGCAAGCGGGAAGCTTCATCACCGAGTGTGTCTTGCCAACGCAGGCATGTGAGGCGGCGACAGGAAGCTGTGTCTTGCGGTATAGTGAGTACAACAATAATTCCGATGATTGCGAGCGATTTGGAGGTACATATGATAGTACTGATGGTACCTGCCGCAATTCTGCGACAGAAGGCGCTCCTGAAATCACCCTGTCGGCATCGAATAAATCAACGTGTGAAGCGCAGGGTGGTAACTTCACGCTCTCATGTCCATTGGTCGTGACCAATGAGGACTCAAGTGGTGGTAACAACTCACTGGGCATCAAGTTGTATAAGCGTGATGAGTATAGCCAGTCGCTTCAGAGTATCATCCGTGCCTCATACCCAATCCGTATCCAAGAAGAAGCTTCAACGATTATCTTGGGAGGTGACACCTTCTCAGTCGGATTTGATGCCAAGACGAACGCGACGACGCCGGTTGAGGCAACTGTGACCTTGCGCAAAACATTTAATGGCGGGCGCGTGGATAGTCAGACGAAGATTGTACCACTCACCACGACCTATCAGCGCATTACGCTCACCATGACGGCGATTTCGAGCGGTACTGACCTGACGCTTGAGATCAGTATTCCTGCGCGTGATAACGCTGTCCAGGTTTTTGTTGACCAGGTGAAGGTGGAGTATAACTCGCCGCGCCAGGTATTGACTGGCACTGCGCAACCAAGCAACTACTCGCACTATCAGAGCAATGCGTCATTGTACGCAAAATTGCCACCGGACTATTTGGGATGTAAAGGATTTAATCAAGGTAATCCGGCGCCACTCGTGACGGTGTATAGTGATGAGGTGTCATGTACGTTCAACGGACTGTACTGGGATATCAATAACATTTATGGTGGCGGCCCTCGCTGCTACCGCTTTGCGCCTGATGCAGCGAACTGTAATGAGTATGCGCCGATTTGTCGTGCGGAAGATGCCGGATGTCAGCTGTACACACCGGCAAACGGCGAACCTGCCGTTCCTGGTGTCGTCGGGCAAAACGACTACTGTCCTGCAGAATGTGTCGGCTATGAGACATTCAAACAGCAGCCGTCGTACTTCGAGCCGACGCCATTGGCACAGGTGAATTACTTCATTCCCGCGACAGCACAGCAGTGTGCGGTTGAGTCAGTTGGTTGTGACGAGTTTACAAACTTGGCATCAGGAGCGCAAAACGCACCGATCGAATACTACTCATACCTCAAGCAGTGTGTCGTGCCGCAGACAGGGCAGGGTGAGGCAGGATTCTTTATCTGGCAGGGAACGAATAATGGTACGCCACAATTACGCACCTTCACGCTCCAGGCGCAAGGAGGAACGTGTGCGGGAGCGACTGATGGATTGCCGTATCTTAATAATCCTTTGGGCTGTGAAACAGCAGGAGGGACCTTTGCGTACGATGGTACTGGCGGACCTGCTGTCATCTCTGTTGATGGATACTGTGACGCCGGCGATGTCGGACGAGACTTAGACTGTTTGGAATTCTTTGATGGTCAGGGCGGCAATCATTTCCGCCGATTGTCATACAC
This sequence comes from uncultured Gammaproteobacteria bacterium, assembly GCA_964541715.1. Classification (GTDB taxonomy): domain Bacteria; phylum Patescibacteriota; class Patescibacteriia; order CAIXNZ01; family JADLGS01; genus CAYRMM01. The sequence continues at coordinate 13,300 of CAZIQD010000011.1, read as the reverse complement.
CATCGAAGCGTCAACGGCATGTTCAACATTGCGCAAGACCGTGAGCAATGAAGCGTCATGTGAGGCGACCAATGGTGATTGGGATGGCCAGTTCTGTCTCTACCGCGCCTTGCCGGATCAGTCACGTAGCTGTTCTGCGGAAGTGAGCGGTTGCCGTGAGTATCGCGGAAACACCGGTAACAACAACTTTAACGTTATCTTTGATAACTTCGAGACAGCAACACCGCCACCATACACAGCTGATGTAAGTACAGGATTACAGATTTCATCTGAATCAATTACGCGACTTGGGCACTCATTGGCGATTGCGAATAATGTCAGCACGATCCGACGGCCGGTCGGCATCAACAGCAACCGAAGTTATAAGATCTCATTCTGGGCGAAGCTTAACGCACAGGATTCTGCGTCAATCGGCGTACAGTTTGAAAATCCGACGGGCGTCTTACCATTCGTGACGGTGACCAGTAACCGCGCTCGTGTCACGAGTGATTGGCAGTACTTCGAATTTGGACCAGTCTTTACAGGTGCGGGAGATGTGACCGGTAATGTGTTGGTCTTCGAAAATATGGGCAACACCTTCATTGATAATGTTACCATCACATCATTACAGGATAGTGTGTACGTGGTGAAAGATTCGTGGAATACCCCGGCGCTGTGTAATATCACCAACTTAGGCGTCTCGATGCCGCAAGCACAGCTTGGCTGTGAGGCGTACACCGACGCAGTGGGTAACGGCCTCAACCTCAAGTCGTTTAGTAAACTCTGTCGTGAATCTGCGATTGGTTGCCAACTTGTGTTTGATACGCAAAATTCGACAAATCCACTTGAACAGACTTTCAACACCAGTAACGCGAGTACGATTGATGACATTACTGTGCCTGCTGATAGGTTGCTTGCGGTGGTACTGAACAGCAATACGGTCTGTGGCCAGTCACAGAAGGGTTGTACGGAAGTCGGTATTATTCAGGAAATTACCGCTGGCTTTACACCGACACTCTATATTAAGAACGATCCGGACCGCTACACGTCCGCGCTGAACCCGATCCTGTGTCAGGAAGAGGCGTTAGGTTGCGTGGAGGTAGCGAACCTGAGAGGTGAACGTGACTTCTTGAAGATTAACTTTGCCGACACCTGTACGTTTGTCGAGAAAGTGGTGACTGAAAACACGTCTGCCGGGCCGACGAGTAAGGTTGTTGCCGGATGGTTTAAGGATGGTGTGACCGAGGCATTAGGATGTGCGGCGACATTCGAACAAACCGAGACGACGTGTGAATCAAATGGCGGAGTATGGAATACGCAATACAACCAGTGTACGTCGGTGATTCGCGGATTATCATTTAACAACTGTGGCGGCGCGACCTTTGATCAACAGTACAAGGCGCAGCTTGCCGACCAGTGTCGCACCGAATATCGCGGATCGTGGTACGACGACGGCGTCTTGGGTTGTGGTTGTGCACGTAATCCGTTTGAGTACTATCGTGCCTGGGAGTATCCGGATCATAATGTTTCTGCGGCCCGCTGTTATCCTCAATTTGACCAGTGTACTGAGTTCTTGGACTTCAATCCAAACTATGTCTTCAACGGTGATTATGAAATCGTCAGTGCCGCGGGGCAGAGCACGCCGGAAGGATGGGTGGAAGGATCACGCGTCTTTGATACAGGACGAATACGACAGATTACCGGAGACTCACAATCGGGCATTCAGTCAGTCAGGTTGTATAAAGATACGGTGAAGGATCTTCCTGCCGATTCGGGAGGAGCGCTGATTAACACGCCATACTATATCAATCAAACAATTGCCCGACTGGAGAAGGGTCGTACCTATGAAATTAATTTTGATTTCAAGGTTGATCGTGTTGAAGGACCGGGACAACTGGCGGATTATGACCAGGGGAACTGTCGGTTACCGGAGGCGGGGCTGGAAATTGTGCCGACGCCGGGACGAGCAAATCCAAATGCTGACCTGCAGACCATCGCCGATGCTATTGCGCTGGCCTTGGGTCGTGATCAGTATGACTATGTCAACCGACAGTCCTTGCATACCTTCGCAACGACAGGAGGATGGAAAGAAGGTAAGTTTAAGTTCACCGTTCCCGCGCAAGGAGTGATGTTACCTGTTGATCAGGCAGCTGCTGATGCGTACTCGGGAACGACTGGGGACACGAGTCGTCAGAACTACTGCCAGGGAGTCTTCAACTCGTTCTATATTACTGATGTGACGCAACGGCCAGTGGTGACGCGTGGCGATGTGGATGTTTCGACAGAGACCGGATGTACGGCAGCAGGTTATGATTGGGATACGTCTGAGTCAACCTGTCGCGCCTCATGTGTGCTCACCAACCCGCAGGACGCAACGATGAACTATGAGGTTCGCGTGTACGGACCGATGAATGGCGCGTGTGTGAACCAACGTACCGGTATCAAGCGCTACTTCGACGACCAGGGCCGCCCGCTTGATAAGTACTTGTGTGAAGGATTACCAAGCGCGCAACTTGATCAGCTTGCCTTACCGCTTGGTGTGAGCGTTGATCAGTTGCCACAGGTTCGTTACGCATCAGGATTTGAGCTGGATTCGTATGCTGACCGTTTGAGCGGCCGCAACATTCTTGACTTTGACGATGAGACAGCGCTTGGACAAAACGACGGCTGGCGATGGGATGGCAACTGCTTCAACAGTAATATCTACTATGATCGCTTGCAGGTCGCGCCAGAGCGACAAAGTCTCTACTACTTCATCAATGACGGTTCAGTTGATACGCGATCATGTACCGGTGTGAACTGGGAGCAGGGATGTATCCAGTTTGAGAACACAGCGACCAACGAAAATGTCGTGATCAAGGTTCGTCCTGACCGTCAATGCTCCGAATGGCTCTACTGTGAGTCGCGCAATGCGCAAGGACAGTGTGAGTCATGGACGACGTGTTCACAGCAAAACGGCAACGAGTGTGTTCGTGCAGGTTCATTGACCGACACCTTGCGTTACAACAAGGGAACGACGACTGATACGGTGCAGCCGATCGATCGACTCGCGTACCAGGAACGTTTTGGTGTGCAGGAAGATTTCCGTGCCAACCGCTGGCGTGATGGCGAGTACTCAGGATACACCATTCCAAATCTGCCGCCGCTGGAGCAGCTGTACAACCAGATTCCAAATACCACACAATCAGCGCCGACTGAGTTCAATGGAGGTAGTTATGTTGTCAATAATGCGGCGAGTGACGGCTATGGTATTAATAACGGGGATGATGGTATTGATCGGTTGACAAAAATTTGTCGTGGCTATCCGCAGCCGACCTCACCGTTCCCGAAGATTCTGGTTGATATTGTTCCCGGCTTTAAGAATGCGAGCAAGATTATTAACGCGAGTGGCGAAGAGGTTGCGCCGGAAGCACGTGCGACTATCTGTAACTACGTGAGCTTCACGATTAACAGTCAAAACAAATACTTCACGGACAATCCAACCGAGGGTATTTGTGTGAAGGGTGATAAGGTGGGAATACTTTGTTCAACGGGTCAGGCGTGTTATACGGTGCCACCGACGGGCGAGGCGCTGGCAAACTCGTGTGTCAGAGTTGACGAATTCACCGACGAACAGCGTCAAGCCTTCAATCAACAGGCGTACATCGGTAATATCGGCGTCTGTCTCGAAGAAGAAGTGCTTATCAAGATTACTGGTGGATTCACAGGGTTTACGGACCTCCCACCAGCGGGCATCATTGAAGATCCGAATACCGAGTTGAATCAAAGAGCAACACCGCGTGCCTGTCTGACCTTCTTCCCATTCTAAGGTAACAGAGCGATTGTCTGAGTGAACGTCTACATCAGGTAGGCGTTCACCACTGACCATCGGTCACTATGAAAAAAATGAAACAATTTTTCACACGACATCGACAGACGATGATTGCCCTGAGTGCGGCAGTCCTGTTTGTTGCCTCGGTGCGCGTCACGCATGCCTTTTTCTTTGATTTTACCGACATCGGTATCTTCATCTTTACGGTGATTGCCGACTTGTTGCAGATGGTGGTGAACTTCATTGGTGCTTTGATCGCCTATTTTATGACTTTCTTCGTGGCGATCGCGCAGTATGATGACTTTGCGACAGCACCGGCGGTGACGCAGGGGTGGGTGTTGATTCGTGATATTTCCAACATGCTCATCGTTTTGAGCTTGCTCGTCATTGCCTTTATGAGTGCCTTTGATTCGGGGCGCTATGGTCTCACGAAGAGTTTGGGGCAGTTGATTGCGGTAGCGATCTTGGTAAACTTCTCTAAGACGATTACACTCTTTGCGATCAGCATCTCACAAGTCATCATGCTCTCGTTTGTGAACGCGTTTGCTACGGTGGGGCAGGGTAACCTCTTCCAGATTTTGGGGCTTGAGCGTGTCTTTGATGTCGCCAAGCAGTCACCGGGGAGCACTCAGTTTGCGGCGCTTGCGGCGATGCTGTTTACCGTGGTTATTTTGATTATTGTCTTGGGCGTCATCATCGCGCTTTCGATGACCTTCTTAGTGCGTGTCATTGTCTTCTGGTTTTTGCTTGTGCTCTCGCCACTTGCCATTGCGATGTATGCGGTACCGTTCAACAGACTCAAAAAAATCAAAGATAAATGGACTGAGGAGTTGGTGAACTGGCTCGTGCTGGGACCGATGTTGGCGTTTTTCATTTGGCTTACCTTTGTCTCCCTCAAAGGAGCGTCGACGGTATTTCAAGATACGAGCGCATACGCGCAACGGGCATCAGAGGCGCAGAAGCTCGGTGAGTTTGCGGCATTTGATACGCTGACGGGGTATATTATTGCAGTTGCGATGCTGCTCATGGGTATTAAATTCTCAACGGATATTGCCGGCACGGCGTCATCAGTTTTTTCGAAATCACTTGATGCCACGCAAAAGGGAGGCAAGTTGGCCGCTCGCGGTGGCTTGAAATTTGCCGGTGATGCGACGATAGGATTGCAGCGCTATGGCGAGGCAGCTGGCCGTGCACTCTCGTATAAAACGACCAAAGACGAACAGGGTAATATTGTGAGAGAAAGACGAAGAGGAGCGCTTGGGCTCGCCGGAAGAGGGCTTTCCGCCGTAACAGGGGCTACTGGTGCGGGAGTTCGAGGTGTTTCCCGAGCAGGAGAGGCGGTTGAAAAATTTGCTGCACAACCTGGCGCACTCACTGGCGCATTGTATCGAAAAGTTGTTCGTGCTGAGCGAGGTGCCGTAGAATCGAAGTCAGCCGAATTAGAACAAAAACTGGTTGATGACCGACAAAAAGAAATTAAAGAGCAAGGACGTTCATCAAATGAATCCAAGCTTATTTTGGATGAAGTGAAGACTAAAGGACGTAAAGATATGACCTCGGGCGAACTAATGGCTGAGTTTAAAGTTGCTCGTGAAAATGGTGCGGTGCAGAGTGAAGATGATTTCTTGCAATGGATGAATGCTATTAATGAATCGGCTGGGTTTGGTGGACAGAAGCAGTTTGTGAAGGAATTTGAAGTTGCACAGCGCAAAGATTTCTTCAAGGAGGGTAGTATTTTCCGCGAGCAGGATCAAGAATATGCTGTCACCAAGACGATCCCTGAGCAGTTCCGCTCACTTGATCATCGTGAGGTTTTCAAAAACACCAAGGTGTATGAATTGGGTGTTGATGATTATTTCGAAAAAGATAAAGACGGTAAGCGCACGAACACGATGAGAACCGACTTAACTGACACAGAAAAAGACGCTTTTGCGCGTAAGAAGGTGGCGATGTTATCGTATGATGAGAATTCTGTTTCGCTGAACGACAGTGCGAAGAGTAAGGAGGCATTGCGCAAGCATCTTGAAAAACTGAAGGAGACCGGTGATCTGACCGATGAAGATCTTGAAAAGGCAAACCGTCTGATTGCGGCAACGGCGATTAGCGGAGCAAAGGCGCAAAAGCACAATGGCTCGATGAGTGCCGAAATCGATAATTTGATGAGCGGTCAGACCTCAAGTATTGCATCGACGCGTATTGATTCAAATGAGCTTCAGGCGAAATTGAAGGCAGGTAAGGCTGCTAAGGCGAAGAAGGTGGATGATTCGGCGAAGGTGCCAACAGCGAAACAACCAATCCGTACACCACAGGAGCTTGCCTCTTTTGTCGCCTTAAACCGTCCCGGAAGTACTGATGATGAGGTCATTAGTGAGGTTGAAGAACAAACAGGTGAGCGTCTTTCTAAGACCCAGGTGCAGCAGGTGCGATTAGCGCAGGATGCCCAAAGCGCACGTAAGCAGCTTTTTGAAGAGGCAAGTAAGTCATCTGCTGCAACTTCGACTGACAAGATTCGTGAAGCGTTTAGTAAATTTGATGACGCTACAAAAGAAGATTTGAAGAAGAGGTTGGGGGTTGATATTGAGAACGGACCTGCTTCTTTGGTATCGGGGCTTGCTGATCAATTTAAATCATTCCAACCACAACAAACAGCCGCGAAAGGTATTCAAAGTGAAATCGTCAAAGACTTACAAGCGATTGCAACGAAGCAACCGGCGGATCAAGAGGCTGCATTGCAGGCTGTTCGAGAGAAAATAAAAGAACTCGCTAAGCAGCGCAGTGTTCCGGTAAACCAAATGACAGGATTAAAGCAGTTAGAGGGACATCTGGCTGATCTCATGGCCAAGCGAGGGCATGGTGGGGCGTCATTTAATGACCAGGTGAATACAGCGATTAGTAATATCACCTCTGGGACATATACGGATATTGCTCCTGATGCAATGTATGTAGGAACGGCTGAGGGATTGCGTGAGGTCCTGCAAGCTTCCGTAAGTAGTATGAGGACAACTGATCCAAGTGCGGTGCTTGACACCCTGGATTCTATGATGAAAGACGCACAGCGCGTGACGGTGACGAGTGCTGATGATCAGGAGCGTAAGAAGGCGCAAGAACTCATCACGCGCGTTCAGAATGCACGCATGCGCGCAAGTGTTGCGGCACGTCGTGATCCAGCCCTCCTGAAAGGAATTATTAAAGATCTGGAGGATAAACTACAGAATCCGCCAACGACACCACCAACGCCGTAAAGGAATAATCTATGCCACTTGATGCATCGCAAGTACAATTAGCAGCAAAAATTGCCACGACAGGGCGCGACGGTATTGACGCCCTGATCTTGGATTTGGGTGAGCATGCGCTCTTTGGTCCGGCGCTCAAAGTGTATGCGGAGCGGTTTGATGGATATCTGGAGGAATACGGGGTGGGCATGATCGAAGAACTCAGAAATATGTTTGATGAGATAGTGCGGCAGCTCAAAGAAGCGGCTAAAACTGCAACAAACGAAAAAAGTATGAGCGCAGCGCTGGACATACTCGAGCGGGTACAGGAACAATTAGCAACACTTATTCCACATGAACGAACAGGGAATTAAAAATCTTGTCGTCGGGTTTCATCTCGAAAAAGAGGAGCGCTTTGTCCGGGCGCAACTGACCGCATATCAGGCGGGCAACCTTATCTTTGAAGATTTGGTACGGACGATACTCGACAAAAAGCCACTCGCCATGCAGCGCGTTGCTGATTTTATTATTGCCGCCGCGCAGTTGGTGGGTGAGGCGCAGGTAACTTCGTTGCCAGCAGCGTCAGCAGCATCTGCCGCTGATCAGTCACCGCGTGAGGTTATTGATAAGCTGGTGAGCGCAACCAAGGTCAGTAACGATCTCCAGTCGCGCGTGCACCGTGCTCTCGTGAGCTTTGCCAAGAGTGTGCGTAATGAGTTACAGGTATTTGAACAGCTCACCAAGCCGACGCAGCAGGGAGGTGCTGGCTTAGGGGCTGCCGCCGCAAATAGCGCTATCGCGAAACTTGCTGAGTACATGGAGACCGTCGGTGTTGATGTTGTGCAGCGAGGCCTTGAGCGTGAAGCGTCACTGGGTGGTGAGGCGGTTGACTTGCCGATTGATGCTAACGCACCGGCGAAAGCACAGCCACATCGACTCTTTGAGCATCAACCAATCACCAAGCTTGAGGAGTTTGCTGCGCATATCACAGAGCATCAGAAAACGGCACGTCAGCCCAAAGAAATAGCACCACCAACGCCGGCAGTCAGGCGTGTCGCGCAAGAGAGCATCGGAACCAAGACATCGTCGGTAGATACGATGATCCAGCAAACCGTGAAAGAACTTTTTGCGACGACGCCTGATAATGCGTCGGCACCTGCACGAGTGGTGTCAGACGACATCGCACGCGTGGTGCCGCGCCCACAGCGCGTTTCGCGCAAGGCGGTTCCTCAGCAACTCAAGCGCCTGGTTGATCAGGAGACGGCTGATGGTGATCATCCACTACCGCTCAAGCAAGCGCCGGTTCCTACGCCAGTAGCACCGCAACGAACCGAAATCCGTCACCCCGGTTTTTTTGCGCGTCTCTTTGGTCGTTCGGCCAAGCAGCTGCCCGCACCGTATGCGCCAAAAAAACCAACACCTCCTGTCGCGCAGCAGCAACCACGGCCGACCCTTGATGACGTAACGTATACGCCGCGACTTTTTTCTGCAACGGATGAGCTCGCCTCGTTGACGGTGCAGGATTTTCGTCGCCTCTCGGCAAACCCCACAACGGCTGCCGACAAGTTACGCATGAAGTTGGAGGTGTTGGCGCAAGATTCGCTGCTTAAGCGCAAAGATGGCCTTGCTGCACTTCAGCAGAGTCCGCTCTACAAGGCATATGCTGATATTCTGAACGCAAGTTTAACCAAGGGCATGTCGTTTGGGCAGGCGGTGGCCGCTCAAAAGGCGCTGACGCAGGAAGAATTTGAGGCGATTATGGCGTTTAATAAGACGCTGCAGGCCTGAGTGTGATATAATAGAAGGAGTACGAACCTATGGCAGAAAATCGATTCTTAGTACCGCAATACATCGAAACCGAGCCCAAGATCTTGGGTCCGATTACGGTGCGCCAGTTTATCATCATTTTAGTTGCGGGCTTGATTGATTTTATCATCTGGAAGATTTTTGAGACGCGGCAGCAAGTTGTCGGTCTTGCGCTCGTTGTTACGATATCACTGATATTTGGGATTGTGGCGTTTGCGCGCATCAATGGGCAAGGATTTCACTACTTTTTCCTGAATATTATCCGCACTTTTAAGCGACCGTCACTCAAAGTATGGCGTAAGCAGTTGGCCAAAGAGATTATCAAGGGTGAGGAGATTGACCGTGGAGCCGGAATTCCAACTAAGCCCATGCCACCTAAATCGAGGCTTTCTGACTTAGCGTTACTCGTGGATACCGGAGGCGCGTATAATATTGAGTTCAACGGTGATCAGCAACCGGCGCAAGAGCCGCTTGATGAGATGAATATTTAATCTATGGCAAAGCAAGCCACCAAATCAACACCACCAACGCAAAAATACCTTGATATCGCTGAGATCAAGGAAGATGTTGTGGTTCTCAAGGACGGGACCTTGCGTGCTGTATTGTTGGTGTCATCCATTAACTTTGCACTGAAGGCAGAAGAAGAGCAGCAGGCCCTGATCATGGCATACATGGATTTTTTGAATAGTTTTGACTATCCGTTCCAAATTGTGATTCAATCCCGTAAGTTAAACATGGGTAAGTATCTCGATGGACTCAAAGTACTTGAGAAGCAGCAGCAAAATGAGTTGCTTAAAGCACAGATGAACTCGTACCGCGAGTATGTGCAGGAGCTTATTGAGTTGGGTGATATTATGACGAAGCGTTTTTATGTGGTTATTCCGTATGCGCCGGGTGCATCGCAGACTAAGTCATATTGGGAAAAGTTTCAGGAGGTCTTTACGCCGGGCACCGTTATTAAGCTCTCCAAGAAGAATTTTGATACGTATAAACGTGAGCTTGATATTCGCCTGGGACAGGTGGCTGGTTCATTGACCGGGATGGGATTGCAGGCAGTTCGCTTGGACACGCAGAGCCTGATCGAGTTGTATTACAACGTGTACAATCCGACATCAGCAGAGACACAACCATTGTCAGATATCAACGATTTACGCGTTGAACAAGAATTTTGATCATTAATGAGAGGTGACCATACCATATGTTTCAACCAGATCAACAAGCAAAAGTAGAGCAGGCGAAACGCGACGCTCAGGAAGCAAAGCAACGTAATGTGTACGCTGCCGAGATTGAGCAGGTGTCGCAGGAAAAGATCACGCTCGAAGAGGAGCAGATGTTCCGCAAGGGAACGGTGAATATCAAGGATATCATCGCACCTGCTGCCATGGAGATCAATCCACGCCATATTAAGCTGGGAGACAAGTATGTCTCGACGATTTTTGTCTTAACCTATCCGCGCTATCTCAGTGTCGGATGGTTTGCGCCGGTCATCAATCTCAACGAGATGCTTGATGTTGCCATGTATTTTTATCCCGTCAACACGGAAGTCGTCCTCAAGCAGCTCAAGAAGCGCGTGGGTAATTTGGAGGCAGAGTTGTATGCGAATATCGAAAAAGGCGCACCACGTGATCCTATTTTGGAGACAGCGCTACGTGATATGGAGCGATTGCGTGATGATTTAACACAGGGAATTGAGAAGTTCTTCCAGTTCGCGCTGTACGTCACGTTGTATGCTCAGTCAGCAGATGACCTTGATAAGCTCACCAAAGATGTTGAGTCAACATTTGGTTCAAAGCTGATTTATACCAAGCAGGTGTTCTATCAGGCTGAGCAAGGATTTAACTCAACCATGCCGTTGATGAATGATGAGATTGAGATTCCGTTTAATATGAATTCGTCTCCGGTTGCTTCGTCATTTCCTTTCATCTCTGCCGAACTGACATCAGAAGAGGGCGTCTTGTATGGTATCAACCGTCACAACAACTCATTGATTATCTTTGACCGGTTTAGTTTGCAAAACGCCAACTCCGTGGTATTCGCGACCTCAGGTGCCGGTAAGTCATACGCCATTAAGCTGGAGGTACTCCGCAGTTTGATGTTTGGTACGGAGGTGATCATTATCGACCCTGAAATGGAGTACAACCATTTGTCAGACGCAGTGGGAGGGACGTATATTAATATTTCGCTCTCATCTGAGGCAAAAATTAATCCGTTCGATTTGCCGCGTGCGCTGGGGGATGCGACGACCGAAGACGTTATCCGCTCTGCGGTCATCGTTCTCAAGGGGTTGTTACGCATCATGTTGGGCGACTTTACCTATCAGGAAGATTCCATCATGGACCAGGCGCTGTTGGAAACGTATGCAAAAAAAGACATTACACCAGATGCTGATTTGTCAAAAATTGAACCGCCAATTCTTTCTGACCTTAAGGAGATTTTGGAGGGTATTGAAGGATCAGGTGATTTACCCATCCGTCTCGAGAAGTTTACGGATGGTACATTCTCAGGGTTATTAAATGCGCCGACGAATGTTGACTTGAAAAATCAGCTCGTGACGTTCTCGGTGCGTGATCTTGAAGATGAGCTCCGTCCGGTCGCTATTTATACGATTGTGAATTATATTTGGAACGTTGTGCGCTCTGAGCGCAAGCGCCGTATTTTGGTGATTGATGAAGCCTGGTGGCTCATGCAAAACGAAGACTCAGCGAAGTTTATCTTTGCCTTGGCAAAGCGCGCGCGTAAGTACTATCTAGGAGTGACCACCATCACGCAGGATGTGAACGACTTTTTAAACAACGACTATGGTCGCGCGATTGTGACAAACTCGGCGTTGCAGTTGCTGCTCAAGCAGACAACGGCGGCCGTTGACCGTATTGCTGATGTCTTCCAGCTGACGGAGGGTGAGAAATTCCTGCTGCTCGAAGCCGGTCCCGGTGAAGGAATCTTCTTTGCTGGCCAAAAGCATGCGGCTATCAAAGTCGTTGCGTCGTACAGTGAGCATCAGCTGGTGACGACTGATCCGCGCCAATTACTTGAGATCGAGCGAGAGAAGCAGAAGTTTAAAGAGCAGGTGGAGAAGCAGACGGGTTCAAGTAATGCCGACAAGGCGCGTGCTGATCGATCATCAGCTGTTTAACGAGAATAAGTAAACGCTATGGGACCATATCAAAAATTTAAAGACGCGGATTTCAAGAAAAAGTCACTGATGTTGCTTGTTTTGTTGCTCCTGTTGATCGTGGTGGGGACGGTCGTGGTCGTCGTGCTGCGCATGCAACCCGAAGACGAGCAGCCTGAGGTGACACAGCCACCGCAGGTGCAGACGCCCACACAACGTCCCATTAGTGAGGAGCCAAGCATCAATCCGCTCAATCTCGCGCAAGAGCAGCAGCGTGAATCTCAGGAAACTGATGTGCGTATCGTTGCTCAGGCATTTGTGGAGCAGTTTGGGAGTTACAATAATCAAGACGTGACGGCGAATTTCAATGATCTGGCGCTGTACATGACCGCGTCGTTGCGTGCGTGGGTTGAGACGCAGTATGTGGCACAGCTGAGGGCTGAGTTACCATCACTGGACGAATATTATGCGATTAACACAAAGGTGCTGGCGATGGAAGTGCTTAATTTTCAGCAGGCACAGGGGCGAGCAGAATTGCTCGTGAGCACGCAACGTCAAGAAGTTGGTGCGGGTGGGCAGCAAGTAGGCTTGCGTTATCAGGATGCCCGACTTGAATTTGTGCGTGAAGGAAGCGCCTGGAAGGTGAACGCAATCTACTGGCAATAATACTAACAATTTCAACATAATTCATGAGGAGGGGCATGAAGTATGTACAAACATTATTACAGACAGTTTTTCCGATTGAGTGTGTGCAGTGCGAACTCACGGGGAAGTATGTGTGCGAAGGATGCCTGCGCAGTCTTCGCTTTTTTGATAATGCGAGTTGCTTTCTGTGCAACAGTCAGGTGTATGCGGGTAAGGTGTGCGCGCCGTGTCGTGAAGAGGTGCAGTATGATTACCTCTGGATAGCGGCGCCGTACGATCAGCAGATCGTACGATCGCTGATCTGGCAGTGTAAGTATCAGTATGTGGAGGAGATGGCACACGCGTTGGGGGATATTATGCTCAAGGGGATGACCCACAGTCATCTCGTTGAGTTACTGTTGTTGCAGGATGCCGTTGTGGTCCCGATGCCGGCGCATCGCCGTCGCCTGCGGCAACGTGGCTTTAATCAGGCGGCACTCATTGCGCAACACCTGGCTGCGCATATCCCCGGATGGCGCCTCGAGGAGCTCGTGGAGCGCATCCGCAATACTCGCTCACAGCTTGCCTATGCCAAAGATGAACGTGCTCTCAATGTGCGGGGGGCATTTGCGGTACGTCCGGGGAGTGTTATTCCACATACGGTCGTGATTGTTGATGATGTGGTAACCACCGGCTCATCACTCAATGAAGTGGCACGGGTCTTGCGTGAGGCGGGGGTGCAGCGTGTGGTGGGAC
>CAZIQD010000010.1:14707-22123 GCA_964541715.1 uncultured Gammaproteobacteria bacterium | reverse complement strand
GAGGTACTTTTGGTCGGTCAAAAGTACCAAAGAAAAAAGGTTATAGAAAAGATATGCCGTGAAGCTTAGTCTTTGTACTTTTTGGCAGCAAAAAGTACCAAAAACTGCTAGGGGTCTCTATAGGCGTGACGATTAATAACGGCTTGTGTTTTGATGACCGCGCCTTGGAGAGCCCCCTAGGACCCTGGTTTGGCCTCTCATGTCGCAAACCCCTATGCCTTCGGCATGACAGGGTTTGCCCGATACGGTTGAATATTCTTCAATCCTTGCATATCCCAAACTCTTGACAATCGTTTGTTTCCTGCTACAGTATGACGATTGTTCATTCTTTCTGCGAGGAGGTCGCATGTATCCCAAAACGATCGAAGAGTTCAAGGAGCTCGTTGCCACCATCGAGGCAACACCCGGCTACACCAAGCCTTTGGCATTTGCCACCGGCACCGCCATCATGTGCGGCGAGTACCCCATCTTCATTCAGCACTTCGCTGTGAACGTGCGCGAAAACTTCGGCACGGCCGCCATCTTGGCGCACATCACCGGCTACACCTGCGGCAACGAGACGTTCCAACTTGCCGAGCAGGATGTCCTCGAAGCGCTGCGCTATTTCGCACCCTTTACCAACGACGGCAAGGTGCATGCCAACATCGAAGCGCTCAATCGCATCGCCGACTTCCTGAGCGCCACCACGGCCGCCACCGGCTTCGTCAGCTTCGCCTCCGCACTGGATGGCGACATCAACACGTGGTACAAAGCGTTCAATTATGCCTTCTGCTTCCGCCTCGCTGCGCAAGGCATCATAACGCTTGAGCCGCACGTGCTCAGTGACTTCGCTGAAAAAATGCGCAATGTCGGTTACCTTATCAAGTAGTCACATCACGCAACCCACTTCGCACCCTCACCTGCTTGTCAGCGTGAGGGGCTTTTTTTTGCTCCTGCATCGGTTGACAAAAGTACTTCGCTGAGATAAGTTCAGACGAACTGTTCTTTAGTAAACCCGTCCGCTTGTTATAGCACTGACAAGCCGACTATTCGAAAGGATGTGTACTGTGCGGATTCCGTCAACCAAAGAAGAGTTCAACGAGCTCACCGACGAGATCGAATCGCGAGAAGGCTACATCCGGCCGCAGGCGTTTGGCGTGGGGTTCATCACCTACACGCGAGACAACCAGCCGCTGGATGTCTATTTCCCCGCGCCCAACTGCAACGGCAGTTTTCGAACCGCGGCAATTTTGCGTGCGCTTCGCAATACTTACGAATCGCACTGCTTTCAAGGAGGCCCCTCCTACTTCCGTGATGCCTTGGCACACTTCGCTCCGTTTCGTAACGAATCGGGACATGCCAACATCGCAGCGCTGGGGCTTGCCGCAAATCTGGAGACGTCGCGCTCTGTGCTGCATACTGCCGATGGGCGGTACAAAGCGGCGTGCGTTGTCTTCATCAACGATCTGCAGGAAAAGCCCCTGAATCTTCAGGATGCCTACCTGCGGCTGCATCTCCTCAGCCATCGACTCGTGCAGCCCAACACGATCAACCTGGATGGCATCTTTGGGCTCCTGCCCAATGTTGCCTGGACCAATCACGGCCCCTTCCTGGCAAGCGAGATCAACGCCGTCATTACGCGCTCACGCCTCACGTATCATACGCCGCTGACCGTCTACTCGGTAGACAAGTTCCCCCGTATGGTCGACTACGTCGTTCCCAGCGGCGTGCGCATCGCCGATGCCGATCGGGTGCGCCTGGGCGCCTACCTCGGTGAAGGGACGACCGTGATGCACGAAGGCTTCGTGAACTTCAATGCCGGCACCCTGGGTACCAGCATGGTCGAAGGGCGCATTTCGGCCGGCGTCGTCGTGGGCAACGGCACTGATCTGGGCGGCAGTGCCTCCCTTATGGGTACGCTGTCGGGCGGTGGTAAGGAAAAGATCCACATCGGCGAGAACTGCCTCATCGGCGCCAACGGCGGCTGTGGCATCAGCCTGGGCGACTTCTGCGCCACCGAAGCGGGGTTGTACGTCACGGCCGGTTCCAAGGTGCTCATCGAGCGCGGCGAGTATTTCGACGAAGTTCGTGACGTCCTCAACGACACGATCGACCTCACCGTCGGCAAAGAGATCACGGCACGCGATCTGTCGTGCCACATCTTCAAGTCGACCTTTCGTCGTCACAGCGGCTCGGGTCACATCGAGTGCCTGGTGGGTACGCCCAACAAGGAGCGCCTCAACGAGATGCTTCACAAGAACTAGGGCAACACGCCTTCGTTCAACTGCTCCGGACATCCTCGTGATGTTCGGAGCTTTTTCTTTTGCAAAGCTGCTTGCTCATTTTTATAAATGCAGTATGATACGTGATATGCACCTTCCAAGGAGTTGGTATGCCCGCATCAGCGACGCTCCATGAATTGATCGCGACCTATCTTACCACCACGTGCTTTGCGCCCACGCTGCGCATCACGATTGATCCCGATGCCGTCACCGTACTACACGCGCTCTATCCTTACTGGATGCGCTGCTACTGGTGTGGCAACACCATCAGCACGACACGGCGCGTGATTGCTCGCACGCACATCACCTGCGAACTCGTGCGTCCCGTGACGAGCGTAACCTTCGCTCACCAGATGCACTTTCACTCCATGAGTGAGTTTCGCAGCTTCATCAATACGCTCGCCTATCAGCCCCGCCGCGTGTAAACGCCCGGGGCCTTTTCTTTTTCACCTTTTCTCCTTTTACCTTTAATCTTAACCTTCTAACCTTTAATCTTAACCTTTCCTTTTATTTTTCCCCCTTGACAATTACCTTCCGTTGGCATAATCTCCCCTATTGTTTCGCTCTTTTTACCCGAACGAGAATGTGAGGCTGTTAGAGAACAGCGTCTACGGCATTCTTATCATCATCACATGAACCATTCTCCCCAGGAGCTCCCTTGGAACCAACGACACTCGAAATCATCGGAACCGCCATCTTTGGCATCGCGATCCTTCATACGTTTCTGGTGAAACGTTTTGAAGCGCTGGCGCACCGCTTCCCCCACGGGTCGATCGGTGAGAACTTCTTTCATCTCCTCTCGGAGGTGGAAATCGTCTTTGGGCTGTGGGCAGGCGTCTTCGTCGCCATTATCTTCGCCCTCAATGGCCCAGGCGCACCCATCACCTACCTCGAGTCGCTCAACTTCATCGAACCCGCATTCGTCTTTGTCATCATGACAATGGCAGCTCCGGTGCCGGTGCTCTTTGCGGCCAGTTTTGCGATCGAACTGTTGGCAAAAGGAATCACGAAGGTCGTCTCGCCTGTCTTTCCACTTCCTCGCAGCGTCGCATTCTTTGTGGTGCTGCTGATCGTGGGACCGCTCCTCGGGTCGTTTATCACCGAGCCGGCAGCAATGACGGTAACGGCGATGCTTTTGCTGGATCACTTCTTCAAAGACACGCGACTCAGCAAACGCTTTCGCTACCTCACCATCGGGACACTGTTTGTAAACATTTCCATCGGCGGTACGCTCACGAACTTTGCGGCGCCGCCGGTTCTGATGGTTGCTGAGCGATGGGGCTGGTCATCTGCCTTCATGTTCACGCACTTTGGCTGGCGTGCTGCGCTTGCCGTTGGCATCAACACACTCCTGCTGGCTGTCCTCTTTTTCAAAGAGCTCAAGCAACTTGATGATCGTCATACCGTTGAGGCCGACCATCCCACCGAAATGCATGTGCCATGGTGGATGGTGACCATTCATCTGGGCTTCATTGGTGCGGTCGTCTTCTACTCGCATCACATGGCCGTCTTCTTGCCCCTCTTCCTTTTTTTCCTGGGGGTCATGAAAGTGACGGCTGAGTACCAAGAAGCGCCCAAACTGCAGCAGTCGCTCCTCGTCGCCTTCTTCCTCGGAGGCTTGGTGACGTTGGGTGGCATGCAGGCGTGGTGGCTCAAGCCGCTGCTTGCGAGTCTTGGTGACACGGCACTCTTCTTTGGCACGACGACATTAACGGCCGTCACCGACAATGCTGCACTCACCTATCTCGGCTCGCTTGTTGAAGGGCTCAGTGACCAGACGAAATATGCGCTGGTCGCAGGCGCGGTTACTGGTGGCGGTCTCACCGTCATCGCCAACGCTCCCAACCCTGCAGGATATGGCATCCTCAAGGAGAGCTTTGGCGAAAAGGGCATCAGCCCCTTGGGCCTGCTCGCCGGCGCACTGCCTGCAACGATGGTCGCCATCATCTGTTTCTGGGTTCTCTAAGCCCTCCAACAGCTCGTTCTTTCGAATTGTCCGCACAGGCGGACTGTACACCCGGGTAGCACTAAGACCCGGGTGTTTTATTTTTGCCTGAAATTAGGTGTTATTGATAAGTTATCCCCACTATACACGGCTTATCCACAGGCTTTCCCATAGGCTATTTCTCCCTCAAACATCGCCTCGAAGCACCTTGTTTAGCCTAATCTTAGTTGAAATCATTGACATGAGGGTGTTTTTCAGGTATACTGAAGGTACAGATTGCTTTGGCGATCTACCGTTCTTTCAATACACTACATAAACGAGAGGTAGTCCAAGCTGAGCTTGGCCATGACCTGTCGTTTCATCTTTACGAAAAGACCAGGGACGCATCGCACTTCGATCGTCCCTTCTTTTTTTCTCTGTTATACTTAATACAATTTTTATATTTCCATCTCTCTTATGTTAATTGCCATTATTTCAGATACGCACGATAACCTCTTTACGCTGAACAAGGCGCTTGCCTATATCAATGAGCGTCAGTGCGAGGTGCTGCTGCACGCCGGTGATATGTCACGCGTTGACACACTCGAGCATATTGCGCAAAAATTTCATGGACCGATCCATGTCGTTGAGGGAAACAGTGATATTAATCCTGAAAGTTTTCATGACCTTACTGAAGTGTATCCCCTCCTGACGTTTCATGGCATCACGGCATCACTTGAACTTGATGACCTTCTCATTGGCATCACGCATAAACCGCATGATGCCAAGCAGCTTGCGACATCAGGTAGCTACGATCTTGTGATTCATGGTCATGATCACAAGCCGTGGCAATCGTTTGTCGGGACGACAGAGATTCTCAATCCGGGTAATATCCAGGATACGGGCTATCCGGCAACGTTCGCGCTCTACGACACTGCGACACGAAAAGCACAACTCATCCAAATCGGGAAATTATAAAACCTCCGGCCGGTGAGGGCGCGGAGGTCTGGAGTCTGTCTGCAGGCTGGTTATGCTGTTGTCATGATGCTGTTCACACCGATCGGCGGGCTGCAGAACTTGCTGCACTGAATGTAGAGCATCGTGTGCACCTTCATGGGGCTACCACACTCGCCACAAAAAGGCATCACTTCTTTGATCGCTTGATTTGTCTGATCAATGTACTTCTGCATGACCATCCCCAAGTTTTGCGGATAGGGATAATTTTGAGGGTCACGGATATCCAGGGCGGTGTTGGTCACGATTCCTCCTTATGTGAACGTGAAAATTTTGCTACAATGAGCATAAGAACAAATATGAGAACCCCAGTATAGCCTTTATATACTCACTTGTCAATCTATGTCACTTTCACTTATCTTTCTTCTGAAAGCAACGCTTGCCGCTACACTTGGCTTTATCCTCGGTGCTCAACGCGAAAAAAGCGGCAAGGCCGCCGGGTCGCGCACTATGGCGCTTGTGGCGCTTGGTTCTGCCGTCTTTACCGTCATGTCGCGCGAAGGCTTTGTCGGTATTGGCACACAACTTGATCCAAGCCGTGTCGCCGCACAAATTGTGGTCGGTATCGGCTTTCTGGGTGCCGGTACTATTATCTTTCAAAACGATAAGATTAGCGGCCTCACCACGGCCGCCACACTCTGGGTAGCAGCGGCGCTGGGTATGGTGGTTGGTAATGGCTTCTATCTTGAGGCGATCGCGCTGACCGTCTTGGTGCTGCTCATCTTGCTCATGGCCACCGTTCAGCAAAAGCGCGGCTGGCTCAAAAAATAGTACATGTCTGATATCAACCAATTATTACATGCCGTCATTACGGAAGCGGGGGAGTATGCCTCCGCTCATTTTGGCCGACTTGCGCCCGATGATATTTCATATAAATACCCCGGGCAGCGCGGCATTGTAACGCGCATCGACATGATGCTTGATATGCGCATTCGACAGCGCATTTTAGACATCTTTCCTGATCACGACATTATCTCAGAAGAAAACGAATCAATTAATAATGCGGGGGACATTGTCTGGATTATTGATCCCATCGACGGGACGCGTAACTATGTCGACGGTAATGTTCACTACTCCATCTCAATTGGTGTTGCACGGGGTGGTGAATTACTCATGGGTGCTATTTACGCGCCTGAGCTTGATGAGCTCTTTTTTGCGGAACGTGACGGAACATTACTTTTGAACGGAAAGCCCGTGCAGCCCCTCGCCGAGGAACCTGTCGCATGCTACATCGATGACAAGCGGCTTTCTCGTAAAGATCTCAAAGAGGTGTTTGCTGGCTGTGAGCAGACGCACCTGGGCTCTGCGGCCCTTGAACTTGCCTATGTTGCGGCCGGCCGCTCGCAAGGATCATTGCTTGAAAATATCATGCTCTGGGATATTGCGGCCGGCATGGTGATGATCGAGGTCATGGGTGGGAAGCTCTTGAATTTTGAAGGTAAACCCTATACTCTCAGTGACAAGCACCTCATGGCGCTTGGTTACCATAAAGCACAAAAACTCGTATGACCCTCATCCTTGAAGTTGATCAGCACTTCCCGCAGCCGGGAATTGTTGAGCATGCGCTTGAAATTATCAAAGACACCCATGGCTTAATTGTCTACCCCACCGATACGGTGTATGGGGTGGGTTGTGATGCCACCGATCCCGTGGCACTTGCCAAGCTTGAAGAACTGCGTGGCAAACGAACCGGTAGCGAGGCGCAAAAATCATTTTCGATGATGGTCGCTGACCTGAAGATGCTTGAGCGCTATGCTGCTCTCACCAACGAGCAACGTGCCATTCTCAAAGAATATCTCCCGGGACCGTTTACCTTTATTCTCAAGTCATCTTCCAAAGCTCCCGTGGCGCTCGTGTCTGCGCACGGTACTATTGGTATCCGCATTCCGCGTAATCGTCTTTGTAAAGCACTCGTGAAAGGGCTCAAAAAGCCTTTAATTACTACCTCGTTTAACTTGCCTGGTGAGCCAGTCGTTACCAACCCCACCGAGGCACCGCAAGCGTTGCGCGATGCGGTCGATGTCATATTGGATGCCGAGACCCTTGCCACCACTGCCTCAACCGTTGTGGATCTCACCCAAACACCACCACAGATTCTGCGGCAAGGTGCGGGAATTTTTAAATATTCCTCATGATACGCACGCTTACCATTCATCTCAAGCCCCGCTCAAGTCGCAGTGAGGTTATTTCAAAGGAAAATGATATCTGGACGGTGCG
>CAZIQD010000010.1:5000-14607 GCA_964541715.1 uncultured Gammaproteobacteria bacterium | reverse complement strand
TATGCCGAGGTAGCTCAGTGGTAGAGCAAAGGACTGAAAATCCTTGTGTCGGGAGTTCAATCCTCCCCCTCGGCACACAAAATTATATTGACAGGAGAGTCGGGCCATAGCGCAGTTGGCTAGCGCGTCTGGTTTGGGACCAGAAGGTCGTGGGTTCAAATCCCACTGGCCCGACCCTCTCGTCAATTTTTTGTTTCTAGAAAGAGGGATATTTTTTACTTTTTGATATACAATAAACATAGAGAAAAATACACATATGATTTTAGAGTCAGATCACATCTCAACAATACTCGAAGGCACGGGGTGGACACAACGCGGGCGAAGTATTACCAAAACATATCGTTTTGAAAATTTTATACAATCAATACAATTTGTTAATGGTGTTGCTGATGTTGCCGAAGAATATAATCACCACCCTGACATAGAGATTCATTATAATCGCGTGAAGCTTACTCTTACCACACACGATGAAGGTGGTGTTACTCAAAAAGATACCGAGGTAGCGCTACATATTGAAGAATTAGTGTAATTCAAAAACCCAAGGACGTGTGTTCCTTGGGTTTTTGTGACGGTCCTCCTCCACCGCGAGCTTGAGGGTGTATAGATAAACAACCAGATCACAACCTCACGGCTGTGAACACCTGCGGCAATGCCAGCAGGGACCCGCCCCTTTGTGTGGCGTACGACGTATGACAACCGGGGTTAGCGATCGTCGTCACATGCTACACGACCAGGGAAGGATTCGATATTAGACCACCTCCTTTTCGGCAACATCAGCCGGGTGTTGTGAATCACGTGCATGAAGCATAGGCAGCCTCCTTGTCATCTGGTGTTCTACGTACATAGTAACATGACTATTTTTTTAAGAAAAGATAGGGGTGTGAAAAAACTAAAGAGGAAATAAAAGAACAAAAATATGATATACTGGGGATATTATTTTTAAGTATCGTGGTGTATGTTGGGGAATATTGCACTTATTGTTCTTGGTTTCATCTTCCTGATCAAAGGAGCTGATTATTTAGTTTCCGGATCAGCATCAATCGCAAAAAAATCAGGGATCCCCTCAATTGTTATTGGTTTAACAATCGTTGCTTTTGGTACCTCGATGCCTGAGCTTTTGATTAACCTCTTTTCAGCATTTCAAGGAAATACTGATCTCGCGGTATCAAATGTCCTTGGCTCAAACCTTGCAAATGTACTTTTGATTTTGGGAATAGCGGCTTTAATAACACCACTTACCGTACAACGAAACACCACAAGCAAAGAAGTCCCCTTCTCACTTCTCGCCGTCTTAGTTGTAGGCCTTCTTGCGAATGATGTGTTTTTTGATGGAGCGTTTGCGAATATTATCTCTCGCAGTGAGGGGCTTATTATGCTGCTTTTTTTCAGCATCTTTTTATACTATACCTACACAATCTCCAAAGGAAATGTTTCTGATATGGAGGATGTGCAGACCTATCGAAGCTATATTTCCGCGCTCATGATTTTGGGTGGTATCGTCGCGCTGTTTATTGGTGGTAAGTTTACCGTTGATGGGGCGACTGCAGTTGCTCAAACACTTGGACTCTCACAGCGTATTATTGGTTTGACGATTGTTGCCCTTGGTACGTCACTCCCCGAGCTGGTAACGGCTGTTGTTGCTGCTACGAAGCGACAAACAGATATTGTGGTGGGTAACGTTATTGGCTCAAATATCTTTAACATCTTCTGGATCCTTGGCCTCACCGCGAGCATCTCTCCACTTCCCTTCTCTTCAAGTTTAAATTACGACGTTATCGTTAATGTCGTTGTAGGTATTATCTTATTCATGGCGTTGCTACTTGGTACACGACATCAAATTGCCAAGTGGGAAGGTACGATGTTTCTCGTAATCTATCTCCTGTACATGGGCTCCTTGTTTTATATCCAGTAAAAAAACACCATGAGTTAAGAAATAAGAAAGGAGGAGAAACTAAGGAGTGGGATGAATTTTGACCTCGTTGAACCCTCTGAATTTATACCAACGAGAGATAAACTCAAACCGTACCTTAAGCCCTTTTTAACGCCATACGGGGAGAGTGATTACCGTGAGCAAGGAATCGCTCTCTATCTTAACAAAGAAAAAAACGCAGGTTTTGGCATAACTCCTGATGGCGAACTTGTTTCCGTTTTTTCTATAAAACCGCAGCAAGGAGTTGAGATAGTTATAAGTGCCGTTTTACAAGGAGCTCAAAAACTAACCTGTATGGGGGACAAGTTGAGGGATTTATACGAGGCATGCGGCTTCAAGGTAAAAGAAAAATTAATCTGGGATGACACACTCGCTCCACAAGACTGGGATTACGAGAGGTTCAACACCCCAGACCTTTATCTTATGAGTATCGAATAAAAAACAGCCTAGAGAAGGCTGTTTTTTGTCAGAACATCGTTCACAACGTGGGCAATATCTTCTTGGACTTTTTTAAAGCCAGGTTTTTTTGCATATGTTATCTCGTCCATATACAAGGCTCTATTAACTTCAATCATCAGTGAAGATACACGCGCGTCTGTATGGTAATATTTTTGCGGAACGAGCGTTCCTGCAAAAGGAGAGTTTTCTGCCACAGAATAACCAAGTTGAGAAAACCCTTCTAAAAGCAGAGAGACGAGATGTGGCGGTGTATGAAATGAGTCAGAGCCGATGCATATATCAGGTCGAGGGGTTGTTTGGTCTGGCTCGTATGAGCGAGGGATGTTGGGGAAAGAGTGGCAATCAATGATAAGACAACTATCATGCGTCTTGAGTGCCTGTTCACAAAGATCTTCAAGCGCTTGATGGTAGGGGAAAAAGTATTGATCAAGCAAAAAACCACAATCCTCCGAAGATATTTTTTTAAGAGGCCTTCCATCGTGTAGTTTTGTGTATACCGCCCCCATACCAACACAGGACATTGGTTCCTGGTCATCCTGCGGAAACCGCTCAATGTCTACAAGAATTCTACTAAAACGAGCGACTATTTGAGAAGAAGACTTTCGCAAAGATTTAAAAAGCTCGTCAGTATACAGATCCCCCATAAAAAGAGCCTCGTCTTGTAAAACCTTCTTTGGCTGCACAAAAAACTTTACCGTTTTCGCAGGTAATTTTGTCGATGAGTGAGGAATGGTTGAAACAACGGGAGTTTTCTTTTTTGTTAGGGAAAATTTTTTCATACAAATATCATTCTAACTACATGGCAATCATACACCATGAACAAGGGTAACTTCAAGGTAGTCCCTTGGTACTGTCATGCTAAGCGCGAGAGGCGAAGGAGGAGAAGGCTGACCCCGTTATAAACAAAAAAGCGATCATAGAGCGGGTAGCGGGAACCCCGCACCAGACCCTTCAACAAGTTCAGGGCCGGTGCGGGGCAGGTCGAACCCGCATTTTCAGCTTGCCTGTCCTACGTAGCCGTGTCGCGCCCAGCGCGAGAGGCGAAGGAGGAGAAGGCTGACCCCGCTTTAAACAAAAAAGCGATCATAGAGCGGGTAGCGGGAATCGAACCCGCATTTTCAGCTTGGAAGGCTGACATAATAGCCATTATACGATACCCGCTCTATGATCACTTTTACAGAGAGCAACTATTTTCTTCGGTTGTAAGGGGCGGGGCGCAGCATAATAGCCATTATACGATACCCGCTCGGTGATTACTTTTGAGCTTGTGAAATTGTATGCCCAGTATATAGCAACATACGTGATCAGTCAAGGTAACATACGTGCCTTGCAAAAAGAAAACGATCTGTTATAGTTTGTGGTATATCTATTCACTCAAGGACTGTCGTATGAATCACCTCGCAGAAGTCACAGCTCTAAAAAATCGTTATTTTGCCTTGCGCCATGGACAGAGCCAGGCGAATATCGAGGAAATCATCTTAAGTCACCCGGAGAACGGAACTGCTGGCTGGGGTCTGAGTGACACCGGTAAAGAGCAGGCTGCTCAAGCGGGCCGTGTTGGCGTAGAACTTGGCATGACCAAGGAAAACACCGAGATTTACACCTCCGACTTCGTGCGAGCAGAAGAAACGGCAAAAATCTTTGCCGATGCTATTGGCAGTGACGATATCCATATCAGCCAAAAACTTCGAGAACGGCACTTTGGGAATTTTGAGAAGCAACACAACTCAAACTATGACGTCGTTTGGGCAAGCGACGTCGTGGACCCGACACACCAGGAAAACGACGTCGAGAGCGTTGCCTCTGTGCAAGATCGGACAACTTCGCTCATCCTCGAGCTAGAGGGGTTGTATGAGGGGAAAAACCTCATCCTTGTTTCTCATGGGGATGCACTGCAAATCCTGCAAACGGGTTTTGCAAAAATCGACAGCAAGGACCATCGTTCACTCCCCCATCTGAATACCGCTGAACTGCGGGAGTTGACACTTGCGTAATCCTATCTATCGCCCGAGCCTCTGGCAAACCACGCCAGGGGCTTTTTTGTGTGGGAATCCTGTGCACGACCGTCGCTGTTCGGGCTTTTCAAAATGTGCTAAAATTACAACGTTATAAGGGGAGCCCGGACGGATCTCCCTCTTTGCGCGTTTTTGCTTACAAATAATGTTGACGTGTGGCACAGCGAAAATCATCATCGGCAAAAGCCGGTACCAAAAAATCACCGACCTCAAAAAAATCATCAAAAAAGCAGGTTGAAGTAGTAACACTCCATCCCGAAACTCGAAAGTGGGTGTATGGCATCTCATTGTTTGTGGTTGCCGCAGTTGCGCTTCTCGCTCTTTTTAATTTGGCGGGTATCGGCGGCCAGTATGTATTGCAGTTCATGCAACTACTCTTTGGTTCACTCGCCTTCCTCTTCCCTCTCATTGTTATTGCGATTGGGTATATTATCATCAATCATGAAAAGCTTGAGTTGACGGCAATCCATTATATCGGAGCACTTCTTACTGTTCTCTCGTTGACCGCATTTTTCAACCTTTTTATCCCTGTAGCGAGTGTCGCTGATGAGTTGAGTAAAGGCGTTGGCGGTGGCTATGTCGGCTTGGCACTCTCATACGTGCTCATGAATATGGTGGGGTTTTGGGCGAGTTTGCTGGTGATAACCGCACTTTTTGTCATCGGCGTGTTGCTCATGGTTAACCAGTCACTCGAGGACTTTGCTGAATCAGGAAATGTTGTCGGGCGCATGTTGAGCGCTCTTCAGTCACGATGGTATGACTTGCGTTACGGTGAGTTGGATGAGCGCGACAATGAGGCTGAGGAGGAAGACGAGGAAGAGGACATTGAGGAGGAGGATGAAGAAGCGGTGGAGGCGCCTGGATTTGTCGCAAAACCGATCACGATGCAGTCAGAGGCGCAAGCCGTATCAGCCGCTCCAGTGAAGCGAACCGCACAAGTGGCATCAAAGAAGCCGGTAGAAAAAATTGTGTACAAAAAAGTTGATATCCCTCTTGATCTTTTGGAAAACAGCTCAGGAACTGCTTCATCAGGGAACCCAATTCGCACCAAAGAGAAGATTCAAAAGACCTTTGAGAGTTTCAACATCCAAGTTGATATGGGACCAGTGCATGTGGGACCAACCGTCACGCAGTATGAACTCTTCCCCGCGGAAGGCATTAAGCTTTCGCGCATTACCGCACTGCAAGATGATTTAGCACTTGCCTTGGCGGCTCATCCACTTCGTATCGAAGCACCAATTCCCGGTAAGTCTGCAGTGGGTGTCGAAATACCCAACACCTCAGTTGAGATGGTGCGACTCAAAGAGCTGCTCATGTCAAAAGAATTTAAGTCGCGCAAAGGCGATCTTGAAATTCCATTGGGTAAGGATGTCACCGGTCGCACCTGGAACACGCCTCTTGATAAGATGCCTCATCTCTTGGTTGCTGGTGCGACGGGATCAGGTAAGTCAGTCTGTTTGAACACGATTATCACCTCTCTCCTCTATCAAAACAGCCCGGAAACATTGCGCTTTATCATGGTCGACCCTAAGAAGGTTGAACTTTCAGCCTACGAGGGAATTCCCCACCTGCTGACTCCAGTGGTGACTGATGTGAAGAAGACGGTAAACGCCCTCAAGTGGGCCGTTGCAGAAATGGAACGCCGTTATACACTTTTGCAGCACGCAACCAAGCGTAATATTGAGTCATATAACAAAGCTTCAAGTGACAAGCTTCCCTACATTGTCTTCGTGATTGATGAAATGGCGGATTTGATGGTATCAGCGCGCAATGAAGTTGAAAGTTTGATTATCCGTCTAGCACAGATGTCGCGTGCGGTGGGTATTCACTTGGTACTTGCGACACAACGCCCCTCAGTTGACGTTATCACGGGGTTGATCAAGGCAAACGTACCGACGCGGATTGCCTTTGCCGTCGCATCATCAATGGATTCACGCACAATTCTTGATTCAACCGGAGCAGAAAAATTGATTGGGAAGGGTGATATGCTCTTTTCAAACCCACAGTACAAAAAACCGGTGCGTATCCAAGGAGCATTTCTTTCTGAGGATGAAGTGTCGCGCGTTGTTGAGTATATCCGAGAGCGATCCAGTGAACCACAGTACATGGAAGGAATTACTGAAAAGGCTTCAGGATCAGGGGAGGTTGATTTTTCTGACCCCCATGATGGTGATGAGCTCTTTGATGAGGCAAAGCGAATGGTTGTTGATACAGGCAAGGCATCTACAAGCTTTTTGCAACGACGCTTCAAGATTGGTTATTCACGCGCTGCGCGCATCATGGATCTTTTGGAAGAAGCGGGTGTTGTTGGGCCACAGGATGGAGCTAAGCCTCGTGAAATTTTAGTCACCGAACGCGAGCTCGAAGATGATTTTTCTGAAGGGTTTGATGTCGTTGATGATGAGCTACAGACTGACTACGAAGACGAGGCGCTTGATGAGGAGGCGTATGAGCAGCCGGTTGACGATGAGGCCGAGGAAGTAGCAGAGGAAGAAGAAGATGACGACGTTGATGAAGGCGAGCTTGATGAGGCACTCGAAGTCGCTGATGAGCTGGAGGAAGAGGCAGTCGAAGATGAGGATGTTGCAGATGACGATGAAGACGACTGGGTCAATAGTAAATAATGGCACACCCCCCGTGTAGAAATCGGGGGGTGTTTTTTTCTCACAGACGCGCTATACTGATGCCAGTAAACACGCTATGGAAGAGACGCTTGGATCAATTTTACAACGGCATCGAGAGCAGGCAGGGTTTGGTGTTGAGCGCTTTGAGCAGCTGACCAAAATCCCCCGCTCAGTGATTGCCAACATTGAGAGCAACGCCTTTGATAAGCTGGCGGGAGATTTTTATGTGCGTAAGTATATTCGGCTCTATGCGCAGTATCTTCAGCTCAACGAGGCAAAACTTATTACTCGCTATGAGGAGCAGACGGGCAACACCGTTCAGGTGACCAAACAAGTCGTTGATCAGACACAGCAGCGGGTCTTAGTAACACCTCATCGGCTCAAGCTCGTGGCGATGAGCATAATCGCGCTTGTCGTTGTGGGATACCTCGTATTGCAAGTTGGTAAAATTTTTCAGGAGCCACTACTCGTGGTTACCGTCCCTGTAGAGGACATGGTTATTACGGATAACTTCATTGAAATTCGTGGCCAGACCGAGCGTGAGGCGGAGGTGTATATCAACAACAAGCAGATTTTTGCTGACACGCGCGGATATTTTCAGACGACCTTAGATTTACAGGAGGGTATCAACATCATTCGTATCTCAGCAAAGAAAAAACATTCACAGGAAAGCGTTATTTTTCGAGAAATCTTGGTACAATAGAGTGAGTTGGGGATACGGCCGCTCCTTAGTTTATAACGGTGTGTGAGAGCGGTTAATTGCCTAATATCAGGTGCAATAGGGTAAGCATGTGGAAGCTTTTATATGAGGATGCTTGACAATATCCACAGGTTACACCTCTTGTACGGTATTTGTTCGGGTGCTATGATATACGGGTATGAAGGAGACCCCTCCTCTCAGGGAATACGTAGTCTGTGTTGATGGCGACAATACAGATAATCAACATTACTCATCATTTATATAGTATGGCTCAAAAAACAGCAGACACACAGAAGAAATCACAGGATGATCGTCACAAGGCGGCGCTTGCCGCAATGGAACAGATCAGAGAGCGGTTTGGTGAAGGATCAATTATGAAATTTGGCGAGGCGCAGCAGACTGATGTCGAGACGATCAGTACCGGCTGTTTGTCGCTTGATTTGGCACTGGGCAAAGGAATTCCCAAAGGACGTATCATCGAAGTCTTTGGACCCGAAGCGTCAGGAAAGACGACGATTGCGCAACATATCGTTGCTGAGGTACAGCGTGAAGGCGGTACGGCGGCATTTGTTGACGCTGAGCATGCGCTTGATCCACAGTATGCGCGCAAAATTGGTATTAATCTTGATGATCTTTTGATCTCACAACCGGATACGGGTGAACAAGCATTGGAAATTGTTGAAACCTTGGTTCGCTCAAATGCCGTTGATGTTGTGGTCGTGGACTCGGTCGCTGCCTTGGTGCCGCGTGCTGAAATTGAAGGTGAGATGGGTGACGCGCACATGGGACTGCAGGCGCGCCTTATGTCACAAGCGCTGCGTAAGCTGACAGGTATTATTTCAAAGACCAATACAACGGTTGTGTTCATCAACCAGATTCGTAACAAAATCGGCGTATTTTTTGGTAATCCTGAGACAACGACTGGTGGTAATGCGCTGAAGTTTTATTCTTCTGTGCGTATCGAGGTTCGTCGCGCTGCACAAATTAAGCAAGGCGAGGAGTTTATCGGTAACCGTGTGAAGGTAAAGGTGGTGAAAAACAAAGTTGCCGCACCATTCAAATCATGTGAGTTTGATATTATGTACAATGAAGGTATTTCGGTCAGTGGAGACTTGCTTGATCTGGGTGTTGAGCATGGCATTCTTGAGAAGCGTGGTAACTCATATGCCTACCCTAATGCGGGAGGTGCAGAAGAAATCAAACTGGGCGTTGGTCGTGAAAACGCACGACAGTCACTTCGCCAGGACAAGAAGTTGATGGCAAAAATCCGCAAAGAAATTGAAGCAACGCTCAAGAGCGCAGACGGTTCAGACAAAAAGTCTTCCAAAAAAACGGATGCACCAGATGAAGCAGCAAAGGAGGCATAATGTTTCTATCAAAAAAAGAGTCCACGCGGACTCTTTTTTGCTCAAGTAATGCCGTACCATTCTAAATAAAATGCGAGATAGATCATTACATGCCACCTCCCCGTCATTCAGAGGGCCTGCCTGCCGGCAGGCAGGCTTTGCCCGAAGAATCTGGGGAGGATTCTCTTAAAGCCTCAGCAAGATCCCTCATGCTTTCGTTTCGCCCCGCAACCTCGGCGTTACTCGGTTGCTCTGCTCACTCAATCATTCAGGATGACGGCTGAGGCTTTGCACAATACCTCCTATTTCGCACTTGACACGAGACGCAGTGGAGCTTGACAAAAGTTCATAAATAGGATATGAAGGAGGTATTGTCCATTTACAAGGGAGCAAAACATGAAACATCACCAACCAACCTCGTTGCGCGAGCAGCTCGCCGAGGTGGTGATGCACCTCCTCAACGCACTGTCTGCGATGATCGAGTGCTTTGACATCGCCTGGGAACGCTCGACGTTTCGTCGCGGGGTGATCAT
>CAZIQD010000010.1:0-4900 GCA_964541715.1 uncultured Gammaproteobacteria bacterium | reverse complement strand
TCGAGTGCTTTGACATCGCCTGGGAACGCTCGACGTTTCGTCGCGGGGTGATCATTTCGATTGCCGCGACGGTCTTGTTTTGGATGTACAACATCAACGTCACCGTGGATGTGAAGTCCACGCACGCGTCGCTGGCGCCTGCCAAGACAGTCAAGCAGCCCAAGATGCATGAACGGGAAGACCCACTCATCATCGATGCAGCGTCGTTTGACTTTGCGAGCGACTTGCACCACACGGTTCGTGTCCATTATGGGCTTAAATACCGCTCGCAGGTGCTGAGCGCATGGGAGCGGGTCTATCGTCGTTCTCAGCAGTATACCGAGATCTTTGATCGGGTTGCTGATGAGCTGGGTATCCCGGTAGCTGTGCTCAAAGGGATTGCTGCTCGTGAGAGCAAGATGCAGGCGCACGTAGTTTCACCTGCACGTGCACAAGGATTGATGCAGGTCATGCCCTCGCACTACGCATTTCATGCGCAGGCGGCCGACTGGTGCGGTGATGAGCGCTATGAGTGGCGCAACCCCTGTCATAACATCTATGCAGGTGGACTCGTCTACAAAGACGCGCTCATCAGAGCCGAAGGTGACGTACTGCTGGCGCTCATGATCTATCACATGGGACCGGAGAACGCCATTTTTCAAACGGCGCGTGAAGTTGGCGCAAACTCCTTCCTCTCGGTCTATCACGCGCAAAAGGACAACGAGAAATACTATGCATTGGAAGTGATGAGCTGGGTACTCGCCTTTGCCTCGCAGGAGGCATTTGGTCGCGTGCAGCCCATGTACCACCCCAATGATCTCAAAACGTTCACCGACAAGGTGAACGTTGCAGCGTTGCTGACGATCTATCCGGCGCAGACGCCGGTTGAGTAAGTCACTCTGTTCATTTCTGCCCGCCACCCTCTCGACGAGGATGTGGCGGGCTTTTTCTTTGTGTTAGTCAGTTATACCTGATCGTCGTTGTTTGTATCGAGTGAGCCGCCGTTGCTGAATGGCGGCTCGTTTTTTTTGCTTGAATCGTTTGGATGGGGTTGTTGTGCGTGGGGCTGCTTGTGCCAAGGCATCGGTGAGGAGCTGATTAAGCTTTGTCACCGCATCCGCCTTGTTGGCCACAAGACTTCGGGAGGCCTGGCTTTCGACACGAATGCTGCCATCAGCGGTAATGAGATTACACACGCGTCGAAGTGCCACCGGAGCATGGGGATCCTGTCGATCGTCATGGCACAAGAGGCGTTGTTTTTGCTCATCAGTCAGTGATGTTGAGCGAGGAATCGAAAAATACACCACAGCGCGCGTCATGTTTTTGTTGACATGCTGCCCGCCCTTTCCTTGGCTCGTCGTCGCCTCAACAGTAATTGCCGGATCGTTGTCGTGAATGAGTCGTTTGTTCATGGGTATAGTATAGCAAATTCTTTCTTGAAAACTGAGCCAAACAAAAACCCCGGGGAGATTTCTCACACAATCGAGCTCAGCTCGATCTTGAAAATTGAGTGAAACAAAAAACCCCGAGGAGCTCTCGGAGTTTTTTGAGTTTTATTTTGCGCGTTCAACGTATTCTCCCTTTTCGGTGTTGACGATGATTTCCTCATCAGATTCGATGAAGACAGGAACGTCGATGATGGCACCGGTTTCTAAGGTTACTTTCTTAGAGATATTTCCCTGAGAATTTCCCTTGACTGCCGGAGGGGCCTCAACAACCTTGAGGGTTACTTTGATAGGTGGTGTTACCGAGACGGGCTTTGATTCAAAATACATGATATCAACGTCGGTGTTTTCTTTCATGAACGAGAGCGCATCACCAACTTGATCAATCGGCAAGGTGAATTGCTCGTAGGTCTGATTGTCCATGAAGTTTGCATTGTCTTCGTCTTTGTAGAGGAAGACACCCTTGCTGCGCTCGAGATCGGCCTCTTCAATACGCTCACCTTGTGAGAAGGTTTTTTCTAAAACGCTTCCGTCAATGAGGTTGCGCATTTTGGTGATAAGGCAGGCCTTGCGCATCGCGGTCTTATTGAAGCTGGTGTTGATGATGACATAGGGGTGGTCGTTCATTTTCACCACCGTTCCCAGCTTGATTTGTGACATGTCCAACATAGTGTCGTGCGTAAATGATGTATAAGCGCTGGAGAACAATGCTTAGCGAGGAATAAAGGGAAGCATCGCCATAAAGCGCGCGCGCTTGATCGCTGTTGCGAGCTTGCGCTGGTGCTTTGAGCAGACACCACTACGTCGGCGCGG
The DNA here is from genome assembly GCA_964541715.1 of uncultured Gammaproteobacteria bacterium. GTDB lineage: Bacteria > Patescibacteriota > Patescibacteriia > CAIXNZ01 > JADLGS01 > CAYRMM01. Next base: position 2,663 of record CAZIQD010000010.1, on the reverse strand, counting down.
CACAATCTTCATGTATGAAGAGATGAAGCGGCGCAGCAACTGTGTGTCCTTGAAGTCAACATCAGTAATGTTGTTGACGCAGAGATAGCAGTACTTCTGTGTATCTCGCAGGTTTGTTTGTTTAGCCATACGGTATTCGTAGTGTTAGAGTTAGAATGGAATATCTTCGATATTGATTTCATCGCCTTGTGAGCGATTTCCTGACGGTTCGTCGGCCTGAATGGTTGGAAGGTCGTGAGCACTTGCTGCCGCTGGTCCTGATGGCTGCAATGGTGCCGGCTGACCGCCACTTCCCTTGCTGTCGAGCATGATCATGTTTTCTGCAACGATTTCAGTGCGGTAGCGTTTCACGCCATCTTGCCCTTCCCAGTCGCGGGTTTGCAAGCGTCCTTCGATATAGACTTTTGAGCCGCGGCGTAAGTACTGTGAAACAACGTCAGCGAGTCCGCGCCATGCCACAATATTGTGGTATTCTGCGCGTTCCTGTTTCTGACCGTTCTGGTCTTTCCAAACCATATTAGTCGCGACGGTGAATGAGGCAACAGATGCACCTTGTGGCGTCTGTCGAACTTCGGGGTCACGGGTTAAGTTCCCGATAACCATAGCCTTGTTTAAGTTCATAGTGGTGAACTAATGAATTAATGACGTGTCGTGAGCGTGCGTTTACGTAGCAGCGTTGAGATCACGTATGATTACTGTAACATATCTTCACCCTCGAGGATAGCATCAAGCTTTTTGTCAAGATCCTCGATCGCTACCTTTTCTTCAGCCTTTTCGGTCTTTGGCTTGCGTGTCTTGGTGCGCTTTGGTGTTGGTGCTACATCACCACTTTCGTCTTCATCTTCATCAAAGATTGAACGACGGTTCTTTTCCTGCTCGGCAATCTTTTCGCGCAAGCGTTGTTCTGCGGCAAGTTCCTTTTCTGACTTGATGCGCTTAGTGACAACTAAGTGACGAACGATTTCGTCAGTCAGCTGGAGGGCTCGTTCAACGGTTGCCATGTTGGCAGGATCCATGTCGAACTCCACAACCTCGTAGTAGCCGTGTGACAATTTGTTAATTGGGTATGAGAACTTGTTCTTACCCAAAGAAGATTCTTTGACAATGGCTGCGCCATTATCAGTCAGGGTCGTGCTTACCGCCTTTTTGATTGCGGGAAGCTCATCGATCGTGTACGTCATCGGAACGATGTACGTCAGCTCGTAGTGTTGCATGATAGTTGTTAGTTAGTGGTTGTTAGTTAGTAGAGATTACAGAATAAAAGGTAAAGGGTAAAAAGGTAGTGTTGCCATAGACCTTTTTCTTTTTAACCTTTATTGCTATTTCTCCATTAACCAGTTATTAAAAAAAAGATCGGGTTGCTATTCCCGAGTTCACAACAGACAGGTGCCTGGTGCCTTATGACCAGGGTCTTGTGTTGAGTTGACTATTTGAGGCATGCATACGTGCTGCCCCATAATTCGCGCTCAGCGCGATGGGAATAGTGATTGCATAGTAGCGTAGGTGAGCGGTCTTGTCAATATGAGTCGGTATCCCTCAGTATTTTCAATAAAAATGCGACATGAAGCTATTGTTATGGGACTAACCAAAGCCGTCATCCTGAGGCCTATGGCCGAGGGAACTTCGGCTTTGGGCGTATGTTAAAGATACTCCGGAGTTTCCTCACGCAAAGCGTTCTGGATGACGGCTTTACCTTTATTCTTAGCCTCATAAAATTACCTTAAATTAGCTATTCTAAAGCCAGAAAGATTGACAAAAGAGCCAAAATATGCTAAGATGTAGTTGAAATATGTACTTTAAATATCAACTTGCCCGCCATAGGCGGACAGGCAAAGGGTGGTCATAGCAATAAGTAGCTGAAATATCGGCTCTTTGTTGCTATGACCATAAGCGGAAATAGCTCCTGCCTCGGATCAGAGGTATAGAATAACAGCGCAATTGAGCGCAAGGAGAGTATTATGAGCGATTTTGCCATTGCAGAAGTGTTCCCGGGCAAGCTCAACGCCCTAGTCAAGAACATCATGAAGCAGACGGGGGTAAGCGATCCCAACGAAGCGGTTCGCCTGATCAATTCCGGCGAGTGCGTAATCAGCAGACTGGAGCGTCGCTGGCGCGAAGAAGACGGCGTGATTTATTTCACGCTGACCTCTGACGATACCACCGGCCCCGAGTGGATCGAGCGAACCAAGAAGCGCGGCAACCGCCTAACGAAGTACGCGGAGCAGGTGTTGAACTCGTCCGATTTCGTTCCGACGAACGGCGTGACCTATCAGGTGGCGGTGCTCAAAGGTATGCTGTTCAGCGACAACGAACGCATCACCAAGAACATTCGTGCCGAAGCCAACCGCCGTGGACTTGAAACCCCCAACGCGGAGCTGGCCTGCCTGATCCGCGAAGCCTTCACGGACGAGGAGCTGGAAGCCATGGGTCTTTGGTGGATCGTCTGTATGCACGAACCCATCAATGACGCCGGCGGCGATCCTTCGCTCCTCGGGGCGCGTCGTAATATTGGTGGTCGTTACCTCGACACCATTCGTGATGGCCCTGACGATAGGTGGAGTCACGGTAGCGGGTTCGCGTTCGTCGTCCCGCAAGTTTGACCTCAGCACTAGGACACTGAGATCTACTTAAGCCCTTTGCCTTTTGTCCTTCTACCCCCGTCA
>CAZIQD010000009.1:0-24068 GCA_964541715.1 uncultured Gammaproteobacteria bacterium | reverse complement strand
GAGAACCGGGTGCGACCATTGTCATCACCATCGACGGACGTGTCATCGGCACAGTCACCGTCAATGCTGACGGTACATGGCGTATCGCCCCACCATTCGCACTTGAACCGGGCACTTACACACTCACTACTCGTGATGTTGAGACCAATGAGACACGAGACTACACACTGACCATTACCCAAGAGCCAGTCATTCAAGAGCCACAAGAACCAACAACGCCAACAGAGCCAGAGGAGGCATCATGGCTTGGAAGACTGGATGACTTTGTTGATGGCATCTTCCCGTTCTTAGACAACAAGCAAGTTGAGACCACCACCCAAAACATCATCATCCCAGCCTTCACCGCACTCTCGGCAGCCTTGACCCTACCGGCGATTGCCGCAGGAGCATTCAATGTACTGCCATATCTGCATTTACTCTTCTTCGAACCATTTGCCGCACTGTTTGGCCGCCGCAGAGGGAAGTACGGAACCGTGTACAATGCGCTCACCAAAGTACCAATTGATTTGGCTGTCATCCGTCTCTTTGACGCGAAGACCAAGAAACTGGTAGCTACCAAGATTACCGACAAGCAAGGACGCTTCTACCTGCTCGCCAAGCAAGGAGAGTACGTCTTGAGTGTCTCCAAGCCAAACTTCATCTACCCAACGCAGTATCTCAAAGACGAGAAGGAAGACACCCAGTACGCTGATGTCTACCATGGCGAGAAGGTACAGGTGACCGAAGATGGCACACCAATTGCAGTGAACATCCCACTTGATCCAAAGGAACAGAAAGCACAAGGGGAGACTAAGGAAGTCCGCTCGTACCTCATCCAAAAGGGTAAGGTGATCATGTCAGCATCAGGTATCATCTTGGCAGGAATCGCCTTTGTCATCTACCCAACCTTACTGATGGGTGCCTTCCTGGCAACACACATCATCTTGTATGTACTCTTCCGCCGCATCGTCGCTCGCCGCCGACCAAAGAGCTGGGGCGTGGTGTATGACGAGAAGAGTGGTGAGCCACTCAAGCACTCAGTCGTTCGTATCTTTGACACCCGTTTCAACAAGCTGCTGGAAACCTACGTCACCGACGGATCAGGACGCTACTCATTCTTGGTCGGACAAAACCAGTACCAGGTAACGGGAAGCAAGCAAGGATACATGGAAACCAAGACAGAGGTGATTGACCTGACCAACAAGCCGATTGAAGAAGGCGTGATTGCCAAAGACTTGGATCTTGCCAAAGCACAGGAGTCAACCACCAAACTCTCCAAGCAAGGCCGTATCCACGACATCCCACTCAAACACAAGACCCCAGTACAAGGGAAGGTGAACATTGAAGACGAGAACTTCACAGACGCCGACCTGAGTAGCATTGATATGGGGAATCTGTAACACAAAAGAACGGTGAGCAATCACCGTTCTTTTGATATGTGGATACGTGCTCCGGCGCCTCAAGAGCCGGAGCGGCTGCCGGCTCTTGAGGCGCCGGAGGTTGCTTTTCGTTCACCTTGCGAATTCCTCTCGACATGGTAGACTTGAGGAAACAAACGTTCTTTTTAGGAGGATCTGCAATATGTGTGGAATTGTCGGCTATATCGCCAAGCAACACAAACAGGATCGTGACGTTACCGACTTTATGTTGGAACGGATCAAAGCATCGCAACACCGCGGTTATCAAGGTATCGGTATGGCTACCGTCCGTGAGGATAGTATTGCCATCTGCAAATCAACGGGCGGCGTGGAAGAGTTGCGCCAGGTGCTGGATGGATTTACCGTCCGTGACATTGGTATGGCGCACAACCGCTGGCAGACGCATGGCGTCGAGTCCACGGAAAACTCACATCCGCACGCGTCCAATGACAACACCATCGCCGTGGTGCACAATGGTGAGATCTACAACAAAGAGAAGATCAAGAAGTTTCTGATCGAGCAGGGTTACCACTTCCTGTCGGATACCGACACGGAGTGCATTCCCAACCTCATTCAGTACTACTTCGGTCAGGAAGGGGACATCAAGAAGGCGATTGCGCTTGCGATGAATCAGCTGGACGGTTGCAATGCTGTCGTGGTCATGACGACGCATCTGCCCAATACGCTGGTGGTGTACAACAACAGCCAGACGCTCACCCTGGTCGACAACAACGATTTTTTTCTGGTAGTGAGCGATGCGGAGGCCATTCCGGCCGGCAAGCACCAGGTGGTTGATGTGCTCGACGACGACTTCTTGTTCCTCACACCCGATGGGTTTGAGATCATTAACCAGGATCGTCTGGTGAGTCGTGCGACGGAGAGTATCACGGTGGATCTCACCGAGGTGGATACGGGTGATTATGCGACGTTCACCGAAAAGGAAATTTTCCAACAAGGTGACACGACGCGTCGCACGCTCGCCGGCCGTATTGATGCGAGCACGGCCACGGTCGTGTTGGGCATGGAGAAGAAGCTGGCACATCGCCCTGAGTGGTATGAACGCATCGTGTTGGTGGGTATTGGTACGTCGTACCACGCCTGTCTCACGGCAAAGTATTACTTCGAGCAGTTTGCCCGTTTGCCGACTGAGGTCATCATGGCTGCCGAATTTTTCGGCACGCCGTTTCTGCCCGAGAAGTTTGAGCGCGCGCTCGTCATCTCGGTGAGTCAGTCGGGCAAGACGAGCGAGTTGGTGGATGTCATCAAGTTCCTGCAGCGCAAGGGGATCGAGGTTGCCTCGGTTTCCAATGTAGTGAAGGCGACGATTCCCAAGATGACGTCAGCTGGCGTCTTTTTGAAGGCAGGGCCCGAGCGGGGTGTTGCCTCCACCAAGGCGTTTACTTCGCAGCTCATCGCACTCTATCTGCTGGCAATTTTCTTTGCCCAAAGCCGGCACCTGGGGCGCTACGAGGCGAAGCATCTGCTGGATGCCATCGCACGTGTACCAACGCTGGTGCAGGAGACGCTGGATCTGTGTGACGAGCCATGCAAGGCGATGGCGTCGCGGTTGGCTGTCGCCAAGAGCGTCTTTTATCTGGCGAAGGGCATCAACTGGCCCGTCATGCTGGAAGGGGCGCTCAAGATCCAAGAGATCGCCTACATCAATGCCCGCGGGTACTCCGCTTCGGAGATGTTTCACGGCCCACGCGCTATGCTTGATGAGCAGGTACTCAGCGTCGGCTGCATCAACGCAACGGATCCGCACAAGGAGCAGATGATCGCCTCCATGGAGAAGTGTCATTCGGCGCAGTCGCCGGTGTGCCTCGTCGTGGAGCGCTCGCTTGCTTCGCAGATCTCGTTTGATTTCGCGTATGATCAGATCATTATCCCTGATGTGTCGGTCTATGAACTCACGCCGTTTGTGAACGTCATACCGTTGCAATTGCTGGCGTTCTACACGACGTTGCATCTGGGACATCACCCTGATTATCCGCGCAATCTGGCCAAGGTCATCACGACCCGCTAGTCACCCACGCCCCCGTTCCGTGCCACATCAGGCATTGAGCGGGGGTGTTTTTTGTTAATTTGTATCCATTCGTATATTCGTATTGTAATTCGTATGTACAAAAAAACCGTCTATCCTTCAGCATGATGCTGACATGGTGGATAGACGGTGCAGTGTTGGGGTGGACATGAGGTTCTCCTTGTTATGCGTTGACGGCTCGCGAGAGGATGGTGCTCAGTGGTCCGCGGGGCAATTCGCGAACGCCGAAGGTTTCGGGTTGCAGTGCTTTGATCAGGAGACTTTGAGCTGCCTGATTTTTTTCGAAGTTCTCTCCGCCACAGGTGAAGATGTCGATAAGCATCACCTTTTCTTTGGGGTGAAAGACCGCAACAATGTGGCTCTCCGAGATGACGACATGCGCCGTGATCGTTCCACTGCGCGAGATGTGCGCTCCGTGAAAGAGGATGGTCATCTGCGCTTCGCGTGCCGCCTCCACGAGTAGTTCTTCCATGCGCATCCCTAGTTCGTAGGGCTCACCATGGAGTTTTGGGTTGAACATGTCGACGACCGTGTGATCGCCCAGTGACAGGCGTATGTTAGGGGAGCGCATCAAGCTCATCAAGAAACCTCCGGGAAAAGGGTGAAAGAACAGTGGGATTAGTATAGGGATAATGACCGTCAATGTCAACATATACAGGGGTATGTGGATAAATCGACAGCAGAGGGGGATATATGCGTTATAATGAACATATGAGATATATCATGATGATTGGCGCCTGCCTGCTGTTGTTGACGGCATGTACGCACATACAGCAAAAAGTGCAGCCACAAGAGCAGGTTCAGCAACCTGATCTTTCGGGCATTCCGTATTCATATTTTGTGGCGGTGAATACTGCGTCTGAGAAGTTTCACCCGACAACCGTACCGCAGGGAGCACTTGTTGCCCCGTGCAACGGTTTTATCGTTCGTCAGCAGCAATCAGCTCAGGAGGCGAGTAGCCAGGGTGATCTGATAGCAGCGGCAGTGAGTACTGCCATAACGGCTGATTTTGATGCGGCAACGGTGTATTACAATCCATTGAAAAAGACCGACATTACCCTCGAGCGTGTGGTGGTGACTGATGACGAGGTTCAGGTATTTGCGCGAGGTGTCGTGCCTGCTGAACGCTGCGAAGAAGAACAAAGTGCATTGATGCTCAACAAAACCGTGAGTGCCAACGCCCCTGGGCGTGACGTACGCATCTACCTTAATGATATCTTGTGGCAATAGGCTACGAATCCACGAATAATGCGAATGCCACTAATTACACAAACGTATACCACGAATTAATTCGTAGTATACGTTTTCATTCGTAGCATTCGTAGTATTAGCATCATTCGTAGTATGGTACAATACACAAACTATGAAAAAATTAATGATACTCATGAGTATGCTGCTGCTGACTGGTTGCACGATCGTGCAGCAGCCTTCAGTGCGACAAGGTGAGGTACAGCGCGAGTCGCTGTATGAGTATTGTTTTGATCTGCGTGAACGTGAGATTCGTATGGAGAAGGTAACGACCTTTGTCGATGAGTATCAGGCTGAACGTGGTGTTGCGGCAGCAATGAATGGTATGTACTGGGGTGCTGATGATGGCGAGCCGCAAGGTGTAGCTCATACGGCACGGGAAGGTGATGTTGCTACCGGTAAGGGCCTGGTGAGTGGATATTTTATGATTGATGAGCAGGGTCCTCGCGTGAGCGAGAATCTCGACGAAGAATTGGATGAATATGAAATGGTAATTGGTACGCACCCACTCTTGGTGCAAGATGGGGCTGTGCATGAGCAGGCGTTGGGGGAGCGATACAACCGTCAACAGACGTTTCGCTCTGCGCTTGGTGCAAAAAGTCAGAATGAGGCCTGCTTCGTGGTGAGTGGGCAGGTGTTCACGATGCATGAATGGGCGCAGCTTTTGGTAGATCGTGGGTATGAACAGGTCATTAATCTCGATGGTGGTCCCGTTGCTCAATTAGCAACGCCAGAGGGCCTCTTTGGACTTGCTTTGCAGGAGACGCGGTTGGTGCTGTTTGTGGAATAAGGTTGTTTGATTTTTTCAGCCCCTGTGCTAATGTAGTCCTTACAAGGAGGGCTCTATGCCAATTGTTCTTAAACCGAATTTTGCGAAACGAAAGGGGCTGGTCACGGTCGTGGCTCAGCATGCGGTCACGCGTGAAGTGCTGATGGTTGCCTATACCGACGAAGCCGGATGGCGCAAGACCTTGGAAACGGGGCTGCTGTGCCTCTATTCGACCTCTCGGCAAAAAAGCTGGATCAAGGGGGAGGAGAGCGGCAACTTCATGAAGGTCGTCGATATCCTGCCTGATTGCGACGGCGATGCACTCGTTGCGCTCGTGGAGCCGCAGGGCGACGAGCAGGCCTGCCATACGCTGGCGCGTTCGTGCTTTTATCGCAGCCTTACCAAGGGCGATCTGGAAATCCCGCCTCGTGCCGGTCAGGACGAAGAGCTCGAACGCGAGGATATCCAGGCACTGCACACGTCACTTGCACATCGTTAATTTTCTCAGCCACGTACCAAGTCGCATCGAGTTCCGCTCGATCGCTTGGTAACGTGGCTTTTTTGATTAGGGCGGAGGGGGTGCGATCCGATAACAAAAAAATGGCCTTACGACCATTTTTTCGGTTATGCGGGAGTGACGGGACTCGAACCCGCGACCTTCTGCGTGACAGGCAGACGCTCTAACCAGCTGAGCTACACCCCCCTATAAAAATAAATTGTCGAACTTGTACTGTTACCTGTGTAGCGAAGCTGGCGCAAGATTTCATGATTTGAATCAGCTGCCTGCCCCGAACCCGCTGAGTTTACGAAGCGTGGTGCGGGGAGCTACACCCCCGTATATATTCATTTGAGGTGCCAATAGTATATCAACTCTGCTCATTTTTGGCAAGAGTTGGGAGGGGTTTTTATTTTAGCAAAATAGAGTATAATTTTGCTATACAGCTTGGTAAAGATACATACTATGAAAAACCTCACATTACTCAAAAATTCAAATTGGGACGACGTGTTTGCGACATGGCAGGCGCATGAAGGGCAGGACCCTGTCTGGCAGGCTTTTGCCGTTAATGAAAAAGGATGGGCGTCGTGGGAGGAGTGGCGACAGTATCAGGCTACTCAGATTAAGGCGCAGGAACGAGCGTGGGGAATATACGCGATTGAAGACCCATTGCACACAATCCCTGAATTTCGCATGGGGCCATTTCGAGGCTGGCAAAACAACTATCCCGAAGAAGAAAAGAATACCCATACTTTTGCTGATGTGGTGAGTGGTAAGCGTGAGTGGGTTGCGAATAACATCGGTATTCAATCTCGTATGAAAGAGTTTCCTCAGGATACGCAATTCATTGGTATCTATGTGGAAGATGTCGATCAGGTAATTCTCTTTGAAGGGCATCATCGTGCTGCTGCCGTTGCGCTGAGTGTGCATGACAAACAGCCTCTTGTGCTAGGTGAGCCAACTATTGCGCTCACGAGCGTACCATCAATGAGCAAGCAAGAGCTTGATGCAATGCTTGAGTTGGGGAGTCAGAAGTCTGACTCATAAAACATCCACCTTTTGGCAGACGAATTATTTGGATAAAGCTAAAAAATACAGTAAAATATTGGTATTATAAAAGAAGGTATACGTGATGAAGACTCATCTAAAAATTGGCATTGTCGGGTTTGGTATGGTTGGTGGCGCTGTATATAAATATTTTGAAAAGTTAGGAAACCCTATTTTTAGAAAAGATTTAGATATTGATGAAAATGTCAATCAAGCAGATATTATTTTTATCGCCGTACCCACGCCCTATGACGAAAAATTAAATGGATATGACCTTGAGACGGTCCGCTCGAGTTTAGCGGCACTTGAGGAGGGTAAGTTAGTTGTTCTTAAATCTACTATTCAGCCAGGAACAACGCAGATGCTGCAAGATGAATTTCCAAAACTAAAATTACTTTTTAATCCGGAGTTTTTGACAGAGCACACAGCTGACAATGACTTCGAAAAACCAGATAGGCAGATTGTAGGGTATACAGAACAATCACAGGATGACGCGCATATGGTTATGGAACTGCTTCCCGATGCGCCATACAAGAAAGTACTACGTGCACAAGAAGCTGAGATGATTAAACTTGCTACCAACGCATACATGTCTATGAAGGTAGTATATTTCAATCAGATTTTTGATATCTGTGAAAAGAACGGCATTGACTACGATAGTGTGCGTGAAGGAGTGAATTCTGATTGGAGGATAGGAAATTCTCATTCTGATGTTTGGCATGGAGGCTTCCGTGGATTTGCGGGGAAGTGTCTGCCAAAGGATATGAATGCGCTTATTGCGTTTGCGGAAAAGTCTGGTGATGGTGAGCTATTCAAGAAGGTACGTGAAATTAATGAGACCTTAGTGACCTCTACAAAGGATCTTACGGAGCGACGCTGATTGATAATGCGTACATCCTATAGGCGCTTGGAGCAACTTACACATGAATTTAGACGGGGGAGGAAGTTCCGCGTTATATTACTATGACTCCTATAAAGTCGGCCCAGGTAGAGCATTGCCTTCGGCGATCGTTTTTAAAGAAAGATAGTTTCGTGACTTACGTTGTAGAGAACTCTATCTAAAACACCCACCTTTTGGTGGATGTTTTTTTGTTATTTTAACTGCCCCAGGTCCAGACAATCAGCAACCCTTGACAAAAATCTCTCAATATGCTACTATTTTGATACCCACAAGTCAACTCAACGTGGGTGGTTCGGGCATGTGCCCCCGAATCATAAATCCCAGCGAGTATAGCACTAAGCTGGGATTTTTTAATTGAAGGAATTGAGGTGGTTTTGAATGTAACCATGAATTATGCTCTGAGACAATACTACCAAAACATCCACCTTGCGGTGGATGTCTTTGATTCATATTTTATTTCAACTGCCCCAAATCCAGATAATCAGTCATTTTGATTTTCTCCACGAAGTCGGGCATGTGGCTGATGAGAATCATCGTGCCTTCATAGTCATTGAGGGCTTCGGCGATGATGGGGATGTGGCGGAAGTTAATGTGATTGGTAGGCTCATCGAGGATGAGCAGCCCTGGGCGCATGAGGACGAGTCGTGCGAAGGAGAGTAATCCTTTCTGTCCTTCAGAAAGGCTGCCGATCTTTGCCGGCATCAGGTTACCCGTGATGAGAAATCCTGCCGCAATCGTGCGCACCATCTGCGCATCATGACCTTCTGAATTCACATCCATGAGCGAGTCCATGACGGTCTGATTGTAATCAAGCGTGGCAAAGTCCTGGCTGTAGTAGCCCACCTTCACGCCTTCTTTGATAGACACGCCGGGATGATCTGAACCGATGAGCGAGCGCAAGAGCGTCGACTTACCAATACCATTCGGACCTGAGATCAAGAGGCGCGAGCCGCGATGTAGTTTCTTGTCGACGGGCTTGGTGATGAACTCATGGTTTTGAATAATGTTCACGCTCTCAATGGTGACAATATCACCCCAGACATCTTCTTGCACAGGAATGGTGAAGGGGCGAATCGTGCGATCTTCTTTGCGCACGTCCACCATGTTGTCTTCCATGCCTGCAGCCTCTTCTTTCAGCTTAGCAGCAAGTTTACGCATCTTACCTCCTTTGTTCGCAAAGAAGTTCACCTTGTCCTTGCGATCTTGAATCTGCTTTTCCAACTGCGCGTTTTTCATCTGCTCACGTTCGATACGCGCGGCAATTTCTTCTACCACCGATGAGTAGTCACCGACATAGATTTCGGTCTTTTTCGTCTGACTATCAAGATAGACGACGCCATCCGTAAAGCTATTCAAAAAGTCAGCATCATGCGAGATGACGATGACGGTCTTCTCATACATGATGAGGAAGGTGATGAGATGGTTGATCCCGTCGGTATCAAGGTTGTTCGTCGGCTCATCGAGGAGGAGAATATCAGGATTGCTGATGATGGCATGCGCCAACAGCACACGCGCCTGCTGTCCACCCGAGAGAGAACCGACGGTGAGGGTTGTGGGAATCGTTAAGTTCACCGCATCCAGTGATTTGGCGATTTCGCTACGGATGCTTGGCGGTGGTACTTCAAACGCCTTGGTGAGGTACTCTTCGATGGTCAATCCCGCTTCATCGCGGCTGATGACCTGTTTGGCGGTACCGATACTTGCGTTGTTGGTAATGAACACATTACCTTTCTTGGGCTTGAGTTCGCCGGTGATCATTTTGAAAATAGTACTTTTGCCGGCGCCGTTCTGTCCCATGAGGGTAATTTTTGATCCGGTGCGCACGCTAAAGCTCGCCTCATCCAAGAGAGGTTTGTTTTCTTCGTATTCAAAGGTGACATCGTCAAATCGCAGGATAACTTCGTTGCTCATGGGGAACTCAATTCATGTGTAAGTTGCCCTAGTGTACCCTAAAAAATGAATTTTGTAAAGCGTGCGTTCTCCGGCGCCTGAGGCGCCGGAAGGGGGAGATAAATATGCTATACTAAACATATCAAGTACATAACCTCAGTCTATGAATACAAAATTAACAATTATCGGCGTGTGCGTGTTGCTCGTAGCGGCAACGGCGACGTTTTGGATGATGGAAGGGGCAAAAACGCCTCAGCAGCCAGTGACGACCAATGGCGAGATGCTCATCAGTGAGCCCAAGTATGCAGTGAGTGGTACTGACGTCATCTATACCGCTGGCATTACCGGCTACTACGCGCGGCCTACTGATACCAAGGCGTATCCCGGTGTGGTGATGATTCACGAATGGTGGGGGCTCAATGAGCATATCAAGCAGATGGCGCGTGAGCTGGCAGGGCAGGGATATCAAGTGCTTGCCGTTGATCTGCACAAAGGACAGGTGGCGACCACGCCCGATGAAGCGCGTCAGTTGACGGGATCACTTGATCAAGACGAGGCGCGAGCAAATCTGCGCGCTGCCGTGGCATATTTGCGTAGCAACAACGCTTCGCGCATTGCCTCGCTTGGCTGGTGCTTTGGCGGTGGACAGTCGCTGCAACTTGCCTTGTCAGGTGAGGAATTGGATGCGACCATCGTGTATTACGGAAGCTTGGTAACTGATACGACCGAGCTTTCAGCGATTGATTGGCCGGTACTGGGTGTTTTTGGAGATCAGGATCAGTCAATTCCGGTTGAGCGTGTGCAGGCATTTGAAACGGCGCTGGACGTGAATGGCACGCCCAATGAAATTTATATCTATGACGGTGTGGGTCATGCCTTTGCCAACCCATCAGGAGCAAATTACGCACCAGATGAGACCAAAGATGCCTGGACCAAGACCTTGGAATTCTTAGCACGAACACTCTATTAAAATATATGGAGGTAGTACTGATTGCACTTTTGACGATTATTGCGGCCGGCGTCGGGACGCTGACGGGTTTTGGCACCTCAACGATCATGGTGCCGGTCTTGTTGCTGTGGTATCCGCTGCCTGAAACCTTGCTTGTGGTGGGCGTTATCCATTGGTTTGGGAATATTTGGAAGATTACGTTGTTTCGCATGGGCTTTGACTTGAAGCTTGCTGCCTTATTTGGCGTACCGGGTGTTCTATTGACCTGGGTTGGTGCGCAGCTTGTATTTGGCATTGAGCAGGAGGTTTTGGTGCGACTACTGGGAGTCTTTCTACTGGCGTATACGCTCTTTATCTTTGCTTATCCAAGATTCAAGCTTCCGACTACCTCGCTGAGCGCGATGCTCGGAGGTTCGTTATCGGGGTTCTTTGCGGGATTGTTTGGTGTAGGAGGTGCGATACGGGGCGCCTTTTTGGCTGGGTTTAATCTGCCTAAGGCGACATATATTGCTACTGCCGGCGCTATTGGGTTGATCATTGATTCAGGGCGATTAATGACGTATGTCTCGCAAGGTGCTTATATGCAGGCATTGCCGATCTGGTCGCTGACGCTCTTTATCCCGGCGTCATTGCTCGGGGCAGGAATTGCCAAAAAGATCGTTGATCGTATTCCTCAGCGGGAATTTCGTCTGGTCGTTGCCGTCTTTTTGGGTATTGTAGCAGTGCGCTTCCTGGTGTGGGCATAACGGGGCTTGCCTTTATTTTTGCTCATGCGGTATGATAGAGACAGCTGACCTGAGAGGTTAGAACGTAATTTAACTATCAAGTGTATGGTTTTTGTGATCACGAAGGATGATCAGGAGTACTTTCAGTGCGATGAGTGTGGGTTGTCATATGGAGATGCGGCAACCGCGCAGGGGTGTGAGGAATGGTGTCGAGAACACGGCAGCTGTAATATGGATATTATCCAGTATGCCATTGCTGTTGATGGGGAAGATGAGGGGTAGAGGAGTTACCTCAAGAAGTGTGCAGGGCTTGCAACACTTCTTTTTTTATAGTACTATAGCGGTACTTTATGCCCGGTAGGCACAAAGCACATGATCCCATAGTTTAATGCCCCGTACCAGAGCTCACCTTCGATTCAACTCAGGTTCGCACGGTACAGGGCTCAAGGTTGCCCAGGGAGAGTGATTGAGTATGATCCCATAGTTTAATGGATAAAACGTAAGCTTGCGGAGCTTATGATCCAAGTTCGATTCTTGGTGGGATCACATAGAGCAAAAACACCACGTTCAAGCGTGGTGTTTTTGTTTGGTGTGATTGGAATCCCTTAAGCGACAAACTTCTGCTTGTAGACTTCCTGAGCCTCTTTGATGAGCTCATAGGCCTTGTCCGCGTCCAGGAATTCTCCGACGGTTACCGTGCCTTTACCGGTTTGTGGAATTTTGTAGAGTTCCATGAACGACTTCAGATCTTTCTTTTGGTACTCAGTCAGATCTTCAATTGAGTTCACATGCGCGAAGCGCGGATCTTTGGCGTTCACACAGATAATCTTGTGATCTTCTTCGCCATTATCATCCATTTCCATGACGCCCACAACGCGTCCGGTTGCGAGTGTTCCCGCAACGATGGGGTAGGTGCTGAAGAGTACGGCGTCGAGGGGATCATTATCACCCTCATTCCATGTTCGTGGAACATCACAGTAATTAACGGGGTAGAAGGTCGGACCGTAGAGGACGCGGTCAAGTTCGAGGACGCCATAGTCTTTGTTGTACTCATACTTGTTGGCATCACCCTGTGAAATTTCAACAATCAGCTTGAGCACTTCCGGTGCCTTGTCCTGTTCAACGATATGAAACAGTGAGTTGGGGTTCTTCATAGTCAGCGAAAATAAGCGATTTATATAGATCTAGTATAAAATGTCAGGCCGATTCCGTCAATCAGGTGCAGGTATCAAAAAAGCGGAGGGGTGCTCCGCTTCAAACCCATACACAAGGTCCATTGCCGCCTTGGATGGCGTCACAGAGGTCTTGTATGGGGCTGGGTGATGTCTGCCGGCGATTGAGTGGTGCAGGCAAAGGTGTGGGGAGGTGGAGTCGTGCCAGCTCAATCTGGCGATTAACTGGTCGAACGGTTGGAAGTGGCGGGGTAAACTCCGCATTGTACATCGCATGCGCCGTCATGTAGGCGTACTGCTCGAATTTGATGCAGTTAGCGAAGTTGAGCTGCTGGAAGGCAATTTCCAGGAGGCACTCGATTTTATCGGCGAGCCGCTTTCCGGGGAGGTGCAGTTTTCCTAGATAGAGGATCGCAGCCTGGTGTGTCGAAAACGACATGTCGGGCGTGTAGCATTTGATTTCGTCGCGCAGATGTCCATTCAGATCGCGTACTTCCCAGCCGAGCTCTTGGAGCTTATGAGCGGAAGCTTTTCCGAATGCTTGGAAATCGTCGTTCCTTTCGCAACACTCCTCCCCAAGTTGGAAGTAAATGAGTTGGCGGATATTTTCTTGTGCGCCACCCATGGTTATATCCTTTCGAAAACCTCTGAGGTCATGCTATCATGAGTGTACTATTCTGTAAATAATGAGGACATGAGACTTGCCACATGGAACGTTAATTCAATTCGATCGCGCCGCGAGCAGCTGCGTGAGTGGGTTGTGCTGCGCAAAGCACCCGAGGTGCTCTGTCTACAGGAAACGAAGGTGCAGGATAGCGAGTTCCCGCAGGAGTTGTTTGATGAATTAGGCTATGAGGTGGCGTTTCACGGTCAAAAGACCTACAACGGCGTAGCCATTGCTTCTCGGCATCCTATTACGGAGGTCACTAAAGGCATGGGGAACACCGCAGTTGATCATGAGGCGCGCGTGATTGCGGCTACGATTAACGGCGTTCGTGTCGTGAATGTATATATACCCAATGGGAGCGTGCCGCAGAGTGAGAAGTATGTGTGGAAATTTGAATTTCTCAAGGCGTTCGAGCAGTATATTGCTGTGGAGCGCACGGCGTACGACAAACTCATGGTGGTAGGGGATTTTAATATTGCGCCGCAGGATATTGATGTGTGGGACGCCTCACGCTTCGCGGGACATATTATGTTTACCGATGCCGAGCGCACATGGATGCAAAAATTCTCATCTCATATGACTGATGTATATCGCGCGTTGAACGGTGATAAACGGGAATACAGTTGGTACGACTATCGCACTAATGCTATTGTCGGCAATCGTGGGTGGCGCATTGATTTCATTTGTGCCAGTGAGGCGTTAGTGCCGCACTGCGAGGCATGTGTCATTGACCTTGAACCGCGCACCTGGGAGAAGCCCTCAGACCACTGCCCGGTGGTGGTGAAAATGCACAATGCATGAGGCACGGTACACGATACACGTGAAAGTTTGGAAGGTTAGAAGATAAAAGGTTGGAAGGGTGACTTTAACCTTCAATCTTTAACCTTGAATCTTTAACCTTTTACCCCCCATCCACCGTTACGACGACATTCTCAATATCAGGAAACTGCAAGAGTGTCTGCGTGATGAGTTGCACTCGTGCATCGTGCGTGCAAGCTCCGTCACCTGCTGCAAGCTGGCTATTGAGATCAATGTTGGCTGTGCTTTGTGAGATTGAGAGCTGTCGCAGCATCGTGCCTGAGGCAAAGATATGCTGATAGCCGGTTGGGAGATTACCGTTGAGCAAGGTGACGATGGCGTTAATTTCAGGATACTCGTAGCGCGTATCAAGTGTTGCGGGCGTCACGGCAACGGGAGTCGTGCATGAGGTATCGGCATTGGCATAGGCGTAGACGACAAGCGCGGTTTGTGCGGTTGTGTCGGTTTCTTCGTCTTCTGGTGAAGTAGGTTCGTCTGGTGGTTGCGTTGGTTCGGAGATGACACGTGGTTCTTCCTCTTTTGGATCTTCTGTTTCAGGTTGCCGAGTGGGTATTTCTGTTTCTTGGGTCTGGGTGGTATCTTGCGGCGCTTCGTCAGGTGTTGCAGGGCGCGACATGAAATAGTAGATACCCGCTGCTATGATCAAAATCCCAATCAGATAGAGTTGCTTTTTCATACGATAAGGGGGTCAGTAGGTTATACAGACATTGTAGCAAATAAGGCGTATTTATTGAAATATGAAGAAAAAAGCCGGCATACCCAGGGGGTAGCCGGCCGGAATGCCGTTATGTGCTGTGTCAGCGCCGAATTGCCAGACGGACGTAGGGGATGGTGGTGACCATCCGGTCATTGAACGTTCCCAGCGCAACCGTCTGATACTTGATCTCGCCTTCGGCAACGTGCGTGAGCGTCAAGCATTCACGCAGTAGATCGCGGGCCTCGTCCAGAGAAAATCCCGGGAAGTCGCCCTTGATATTGTCACCGAGCGTGAACTCGATCGTGGCATAGTGCTCGTACAGCGGATTGCTGAGTACCTCGGTGATCTTGGAGTTGATCAGCTGCTTGCGATCTTCCAAGGATAAGGTGCCTAGTTCGCGCGTCATGATGATGATCAACACGCCGCCACGGGGACGTTCGGTGATGTGGCGGGGGATTGGTTGTTTGGTGCGTTGAACCAAGAGACCAAAGAACGCCATGGAGACCTCCTTCTCCTAGAGTATGTTGATTAACATACCATAAATATGGCAAATGTCAAGATTTGACGGTATTGTTGTTGTGAGTGTGGGGACATTCCTGGTATACTAGGAGTATTGAAATAATGCATACTATGCCGAAATTACTTCAAGTCATCGGGTTTATCTTTTTTGTCGTGCTCATACTCTTACTATGGGCGGGGTTATTGCAACGGGTGACGGTGAGCGAGGTAACTCGCGATCCAGTGTATGGCGTGTACTTGAACCACTATGGTTCGTATGCCACCATCCCCAGCACTTTAGCGGAGGTGAAGCGCTATCTGGACGCACGCGGTGTCTCAACTGAGGTGACCTTTGGATACTATTTGCAGGATCCGAAAAAAACACCCCAAAGCCTGCTGACGAGCTGGGTGGGAGTGATTGTTGAAGAGCCTTTGGAGCTGGATGAGCCGTTTCAGTTACTTACGATGACACCTGACACCTATGTACACGCGCAGTTTCAGGGGCACCCCTACTTTGCGCCGCTTAAAGTGTACGGGAAGATGGATGAGTATATGCGTCGCTTAAGTCTTGATCAGACCGTGCCGTCGCTGGAAATGTATACGCCCCACCGCTGGGGGCAGTATCTCATTGATGTCTACCGATTGAAGCGAAGTTTGAGTAGTCCCGAGGTAACGCAATAAAAAAGTTAGAGAGTGATCAGGTTGTTACGCAGCCTGATCATTTTTTCTGCACGCAATTCTTCGATGAGGGGGATTAAAATTTCAGGATCAAGGTTGGTGGCGTGCGATAAGTCACCAAGTGTTTGTGGAGAGCGCTTCGTGAGTGCGCGAATGACGGCACCGCGTTTTTGACGGTGTGAGCCTTCGAATTTTGACTGCTTGGTGTAGTGTTTGCTCTTGCGTGATGGGTTGGGAAATTCTTTTTTGACCCACGTGCCGTAATCCATGAGCGCTGCATACCATTCACGCGGATTTTTGTGATCCAGCGTCTGTTCAATCAGCGGCATGAGCTGGTTATCATGGATGTCATAATCATCAGCAAAGAAGTGATGAATATAGACGCTGCGAATATTGGTTTCGATGAAGGGTACCGGTTTATTGAACGCAAAGGCCATCACGGCGCGTGCTGTGTAGGGTCCGATGCCGGGAAGCGTCTCGAGTTCTTCGATGGTGCGCGGAAGTTTCCCGTTGTGTTCGCGCACAACGATACGCGCCAATTCGTGCAGTCGCTGCGCGCGGCTGTTGTAGCCTAATCCTTGCCAGAGTGTCAGTACGGTCTTGAGCCGCGCGCGGGCAAGGTCATGGATGGTCGGGAAGCGCTGCATGAACGCCTCATATTTGGGGATGACCCGGTCAACTTGCGTCTGCTGGAGCATGAGCTCGGAGACGAGGATGCGATAGGGATCGCATGTTTGGCGCCAGGGGAGCTGATGGCGTCCGTTTGCATGGTAATATGCCCAAACGAGCTTATGGAATTTTTGTGGAGTGAGCGGCATGTGCGAATATTCAATATGTTCACAGAGTGGTATACTAGAAATGTAACTATTGTAACAGAGTATGCAGACAAACAAAATATGGGCAGTTGGGGTTTTTTTGTGGGCACTCCTTGTCACCCCCGGCGCTGTCATGGCGCAGAGCACTGAGCAAATTTATGAGTATGACGTTGCCGTTCAGGTGATGGAGTCAGGTGTCGTTGAAGTAACGGAACAGATCTTGTATGACTTTGGCGAGCAGGAGCGGCGCGGTATTATGCGTGAGATTCCGCTCTCGTACACCAACGATGCGGGACGCACCGTAACGTTGGGATTTGAGCTGGTGGGTGTGACGGATGAACGTGGTAATCCGTATGATGTGCTGGAAAGCGGTTATTCACTTAAGACGATTCGCGTCGGAGACCCTGATGTTTATCTGACGGGGCAGCATTGGTATTATCTCACGTATCGTGTGGACGGCGCTCTGGCGCAGTATGACACGCATACCGAATTATATTGGAATGCCATTGGAACCGGGTGGTCGGTGCCGATTCAGCGTGCAAGCGTGCAAGTCACCATTCCGGCAGGAAGCAGTTTTGCTGACATGCGGGCCGCATGTTACACCGGTGCGTATGCCTCTGTTTTCGCTGACTGTACAAGTCTCGTGTCGAATGAGCAGTCATTTACCTTTGGGCTTACGCAGTATTTGGCCGCATATGAAGGCTTTACCGTCGTTGCTGGTTGGACGAAGGGGTTGGTGCGCGTACCGACTGAGGTGACGATTGACGCATTGCCGCAGGCATCACTCACGATTGATGGTGTGTTGCGTGGTGAGACGCCGCTGACGGCACGCGTGTCTGCGGGGTCGCACGAGGTGCGCCTCGAGAGGTTTAAATATGTGCCGTTCACGACAACGATTACGGTCAGCGAGGGAAGTGCGGAGAACTTCACCTTTCAGTTGAGCAAGTCGTTACTGTGGTATCTGATCGAGTATGTACTCCCATTGGTTCTTCTCGTGGTTGTGAGTGGTGGGATGATTCGTCTCTGGATGTACAAGGGGCGTGATCCTAAGGGGCGCGGCACCGTCATTGCGCAGTATGAGCCGCCACAAGATATGACACCCGGTGAGGTGGGAGTTGTGTATGATGAAAAGGCGCACATTCATGACGTTAGTGCCAGTATCGTGCATCTGGCAACGCAAGGATATCTGCGCATCAAGCGAACTGATGATGGCACGAAGCGTTGGTTCAAGAGCAGTAAGCCAACCTTCAGTTTAGTGAAGCTGCATCAGCCAGATACAGGAAACAAGCATATTACCTCATTTGAAATTAAGCTGTGGAGTGATTTATTTGAGAGTGGCGATGAGGTGGCACTTGAGGATCTGATGAATAAATTTTACACCAAGTTGCCTTCGCTCAAGCAGGCGTTGATTGATCGTGTCGTGGAGCGTGGATACTATGACAAAGATCCTATCAAGACACGTAATAATTGGACTGCGGGTGCTATCGCATTCATAATGTTTGGCGGGTTTATCTCAGTGATGGCAGCGGCAATACTTGAGTCGTGGTTGTTGGTGCCGGTACACATCATCAACAGTATTGTCTTTTTCGTCGTGGCATTGGTGATGCATCGCCGCACGCCGGAAGGTGCGCGTGTGCATGAAGAAGTATTGGGGCTCAAGGAGTTTATCAAAGTCACGACACAGGATCGTATCACGGCGATGTACAGCCCGGAAAACTTCCAAGATTTGTTTGAGAAGCTTTTGCCGTATGCGATGGTGTTTGGGTTGGAGAAAGAATGGGGAAATCATTTCGACGGGTTATTTGCAACACCGCCGGAGTGGTATGACGGGAAGGGTGATTTTTCGCCAGTACAATTTGCTGCCGTCATGAGTACGTTTAACGCGACATCGCAGCAGGCGTTGGCTTCTGCGCCCTCGTCATCAGGTTCAAGCTCTGGGGGATGGTCAGGGGGCTCTGGCTTTTCGGGCGGTGGCTTTAGCGGAGGCGGATTTGGCGGCGGGGGAGGTAGTAGCTGGTAAGGATATCGAACCCTTGACAAATTTTGTCAGACGTGCTAGTATAGAGACGTCCCCTTGAGAAAGGATTGAGCTGCTGAGCGCAACACAGTGTGCGATACTCAGAGGTGCTCTCCTTGCTCGGGGACTGTTTTTTCCAAAACACATTTAGTTTAGCCAGTAGGTATGTTGTAGCAGGATTCGTCGGGTGACGAAAACGAGCTCTTCTGAACCGCGCTGTGGAGGTGCGGTTGACGAAGCTCTCCAAGCTCCATGCGCTATTGGCACTCTTGTGGGGCCCCGGGGGTGGACAGTGATGCACCCTCACGATACGAGGACGCGGATAAGCCGCTCCTCCTGGTGGTTACGCCGCTCCTTGTTTGAGGACGTGCCCAGCCACATCCCGGGGTCCCTTTCTCGCGGTCGTTAGCGTAAGCTCTCGACCGTTTTTTCTTTGCAAAAAATCCCGCCATCTACGTGAAGTGCGATGTGCGGGACTTTTTTAATTTTCCAGATTTTCCTGCGCCATTTTGAGCGCTCCAATTTCGGGTGAGCAGGTGGGAAGGGTGACATGAGCTTTGGGGAGCTGCGCGCGGATAGCAGCACGGAACTTCTTTTGGATATATGCGTGATGATGAATGATGCTGCCTACGACGACCAGATCAACAGCGTGCTTGGTGAGCTTGAGTTTTTTGGCAACGCTGACGACGTTGAGGACGAGCTCCTCAACGGCCTGGCTGGCAATGGCTTTGGCAACGGAATCGCTTGCCACGAGTTCGTCGGTGAGCAGGTGCGCAAGTGCGGCGATATCGCGCTTGTGATCATCCAGAGCGAAGACACGCTCGGCCAGTTCTTGTATGTTCGTGATTTTAAAATGCTTGAGAATGAGCTTGGTGATTGCTGTTTGCTTACCTCTGCCATCCGCACCACGCACTGCCGCGCGCAGGAGTTCTCGGCCGATCCAGTAGCCGCCACCCTCATCACCGAGAATGTAATTCACGCCCGCTGCTTGTGCTGTTGTACCCTTATCCGTAATTCCCATGCAGTTGGTGCCGGTACCGGCAATGAGCGCGATGGCGGGGAGGTGGTCCGTGCCTGAGCGCAGCGCGATGAGAATGTCATTTGATATTGAAAACTTTACTTTGGGCAAATGTTTGCCGAAGCGAGCAAAGACGTCATCAAGCGTCGCGTCACTATCGATGCCCGCCATGCCGATATGCATCGAGGCAATCTGCGCAGGGGTGATGCGCGCCGCAGTGAGCGTGTGCATGATATTGGCAACGGGCGTTACGTGATCACCGCTATGGATACCACCCGCCTTGCCTTTAAGGATGCGCGTTTTGCCGGTCGTCGTATTGAGGACCGCAATGGTCGTCTTGGTATTGCCGGCGTCAACGCCGATGATATAGGTTTGTGCTTTTGTCATGGCGGACGGTTAGCGAATGATAGAGCGGGCCTCTAATTTACTGGTTGCGTATGCAGTGACGCGGCGTTTGCCGTGCTGATAAATGGTTGAGAGAATTTTTTTCGTATCCTGCGCCGTTGCCCAGTGATAGCGTGAAAACTCTGTGCGTGAGATATCAAGTTTCTGCGATTTCATGAAAACGGCGGTGAAATAGTAGCGCTTGCCGCGCATATAGGTCTGGCCGCCTTTGCTCGTGGCGATGGGGCGACTGCCTTGAGTTGCCTTGGGGAAGGTGACTTTGTTGGTACCGATATAGGCGTATGAGCGGATATTCTTGATGAGTTCAGGATAGAGCTCTTCGCTGAGCTCGCGTTCGAGCGTCTCACGCACCGACTCGCCTTGCTTGATGCCGCCTTGCGGTAGTTGCCAGAGTTCATGTTCTTCATCGTAGACGAATAAGACACGATTATTGAAAATAAGGCAGGCAACCGCCACGGGGCGATAGCCTTCTTTGCGCGCTCGTTCAATCAGATGATCAGAGGGGAAGCGAGGCATAGCGGTTAGACGATGTGTTTATGCGATTTTTTGAGCAATGTCCGCAGTTCGCGCTTAAGTGGTGCAAGTGAGGGATTGCCCAGCGCAGCATGGAGAAAGTTCTTACTCGCCTCAACACCTGGTTGGTCAAAGGCATTCACCTTCGAGAGTTCACCGCCATAGGCAGTTGCTTTTTCAAAAAAATACATCAGTTGCCCCAGTGCGTATGCATCCACGCGATCAATGATGAGTGTTCCTGAAGGCTTGCCGTGTGCCATGAGAGCCGCTGCAGTCGCTTGCTGCGCTTCATGGAGCATCGTGCCAAATTTTTGCTTACCAAAATACTCAATGCCGGGGATCGTGACCATCGGCGTCGTGAGGTTTTGATGAGTGCGAACGGAGATGAAGGTGATGAGCTTGTCTGCTGGCCCATCCTGAAAGAGTTGCAGTTGGGAGTGCTGGTCGGTGGGGCCTACTGCCGCGAGCGGTGTTTGGCCCGTACCATCTTTGCCCAGACTTTCTGCCCATAGCTGCACAAACCATTTGCCCAACTGCGCGAGCTTGTGACTGTAGGGCATCAGGACGGCAATGTTCTGCTGATTGCGCGTTGCTGCCAGATAGTGCAGTGCGGCAAAAACGAAAGCGGGATTTTCCTTCCAGGCATTGGTTGCAGTGCGCGTACGCATATCGCGCGCACCCTGCAGTAAGCTGGTTGTGTTGATCCCCGCGCATGTGCAGGCGAGCAGACCGACGTTACTGAGTGCGGCAAACCGTCCGCCCACAGGACCGTGGGGGAGGAGTGTGTAATCATGCTGATGGACAAGCTCGATGAGCTTGCCCGAGTCAGGTGAGGTGGTGACGACGATGTGCTTGGCGTGTGCGCGTTCGCCGACTGTTGCGATGAGTTGCGTGCGAATGTACAGAAATGCACTCATTGTCTCAATGGTGTTGCCTGACTTGGAGATGACGTGAATAGCTGTCTTTTTGAGATCCAGCACCTGCAGGAGTTCCGTGAGTGGGGCAGGGTCAGTGGTGTCGCCGGCAAAATACACCTTCATGCCTTTGCGGCGCGCGGGAGGAAGTTCGTTATGATGTGCTGAAACCAGAGCACCCAATAGTGCGCGCGCTCCCAAATCAGAGCCGCCAATACCAACCACAAGGAGCGTGTCAAAGTTTTTGCGCAAACGTGTTGCGACGCGGCGGATTTGCGCGTGCTGCGCCGTATCATCGAGCAGGTGTTCAAATGCCATGTACGGTTTATCCGCGTCTTTGGCGAAACGTGTGTTTGCTGCTTTGAGCTTGGGAGCAAGCTTGGCAAGTGCATTCAGAGGAACGCCGTTGGCACCCACGCTGTCGGCGAGGGTGTAGCTGTAGTCGTAGCGAAGTGGAGTAGTCATAGAAAGGTATGATGAAATTGATACTCAAAGGGTATTCTCTAGAGTGTAGTATAACAAAAATCCCCCACTCCGCATAACGGAGAGGGGGACGGAGATGGTTACTTTGAAGGCTTCACTTTTTCTACAATTGCCTTGAAAATTTCTGGATGATTCATCGCAAGATCTGCAAGTACTTTGCGGTCAATGGCGATATTGTTTTTCTTGAGGGCATCCATGAAGCGTGAGTAGCTCATGCCGTATGGGCGAATCGCAGCGTTGATACGCACTTGCCACAGTTGGCGATAGTCGCGCTTCTTTTCTTTGCGTCCCTTGTAGGCATCTGCACCTGCTTTCAAAACGGCGGTGCGCGCCTGCTTGATGCTTGACTTACGCGTCCACTTATATCCTTTTGCTGCTTTCAGCAAAGAGCGGCGGCGTTTGACATGCGATGTTCCTCGTTTTACTCGTGGCATAGTCGGTAATTATCGTTTCTGTATATTAAGAATATGGCAGCAATCTCTTGAGGCTCTTTGCGTGCACATTTGAAAGCGAAGAAGAGCGGCGCTTAGACCGAGTTACTTTGCCTGATTCGCGGTTATTGAAATGACCCTGACCTGCTTTCACTACTTTGATCTTGCCGGTCTTTGTCAATTTAACGCGCTTTGCGATACTTTTATGCGTCTTTAGCTTGCTCATAGAGCTCATTACAGTGAGTAAATGGGGGAAACTGCTTACAGCGTGCGGCTATCATACCGTATGCCTGTCTTTTCGTCAAGGGTTTAGGCGTTTGCCGGGGCAAAGACCGCCTCGATACGAGCACCTTGCTTGGCAGGGCGTGCTTCAACTTTGATTTCGTGCGTGAGTTGCATGGTGGTAATGAAGTTCTGCACCACTTCAAATCCGATGTCGGCATGGGCCTTTTCTCGTCCTTTGAGGAGGATTTCAACCTTCACCTTATCGCCTTTTTCAATAAATTCTTTTGCTTTGCGGAGGCGCACATCAAGATCGTGCTGACCGATGCGTGGTGAGAGGCGTAGCACCTTGAGCTGTGATTTCTTTTGGTGCACTTTTTGTTTTCGTGCTTCTTTTTGTTTGTGGTATTTAAAGCTGGCGTAATCCATGATCTTTGCGACCGGTGGCTCTGCCTTGGGACCGACGAGAACGAGGTCAAGCTCGTCTTCACGTGCGCGTTCGATGGCGTCGCGGGTATTCATCTCACCCAACGGGCCTTCCTCGGTAATGACAAAAACCCGCGGAATGCGAATTTTTTCATTCACTTCATACAATTCCGGCTCTGGCCGTCGGTCAAATTTTCTATTCTTACGCGATCGTTTCATGTGATACTAATTTTTTAATATAGGTAGTTAGGGCTTTAGGTGTTAGGATTTTGAGTGATGTCGATAAGTGTATTTTTTAACATTGCTCGTAAGGTCACCTTACCTTTAGTAGTTTTAAAATATCGTTCTCGTTTTAAAGCATCTCCTTTATTGCAGTAGACTTCCTGGTAAATAAGTTGCAGGGGACGACGGTCTTTTGTTGAGGCAACTTCTCCGCGCTCATGCTGACGCACCCTTTGCTCTATAGTTGAAGTAAACCCAATGTAGAGCCTGCTGTCTTTTAAAGAAAATAATATATAAACCGTATAGTTCATACCCCCTCTTTTGATAATACGTTGATGAGGCGTACTACTCACTACGCCTGCCTGCCGGCAGGCAGGTTCGAGTACACCTCCATGAACCACTCAGCCATAGTAAGGCTGTGTCATGAACCCGAAGCACGCTAAGCGTGCTGAGTGCAGGGTGTACGCGGAACATGATGTTGATGAGGCGTACTACTCACTACGCCTGCCTGCCGGCAGGCAGGCAGGTTCGAGTACACCTCCATGAACCACTCAGCCACAATAAGGCCGAGCCATGAACCCGAAGCACGCGAAGCGTGCTGAGTG
>CAZIQD010000008.1:6039-24294 GCA_964541715.1 uncultured Gammaproteobacteria bacterium | reverse complement strand
CGTGCAAACGCAAGCGCTGTGGCGTGCGTTCCGTTCATCTTCCAATTTGCTACGATCAGCTTGCGCATACTTTCTGGTTAGCGGAGAAAATTTTTAAATGGAATGGTATCATCATCTGCAATAACAGCAAGCGTGGCATTTGATGTTCGAAATATCTCTTGACTTACCCGTAGTATATCATCTTTTGTGACTGCTTGAACACGGTCAATGCGATCCTGCGGACTCATGATCTCACCGGCAAGCAAATAGCGCTTCAAGTAGAGTTCCGCGCGATTAGCGCTGTCTTCAAGTGACAGCTTGAGGCCACCGATAATCTGATCTTTTGCCTGCTGCAACTCCTCATCAGTCATACCGTTACGTGCAAAATCCTGCAAAATATTCTGGATGACTTCAAGCGCGTCAGCAATTTTCTCCTTATTCAGTCCAGCACGCACCACAATATTACCTACATCTTCATATAAATCAGGGTACATACGGATGTAATAGCACAATCCACGCTGCTCACGAACCTCGTCAAACAACACGGAACTCATGCCACCCCCGAGGTGCGTCGAAATAACACTGTGCACGTACGAATCATCGTCAGTAAATCCTTTGCATCGATACCCCAGCTGCAGATGAATCTGCTCAACCGTTTTTTTGAGTACGCGAACACGTGGCTCAGACAAGGTAAAGACCGTTTCTTTGGCGTGTAACGCAAACGCGCCATTTGCCTCATGGCGAACGTTGAAATATCGCTCTAATAACTCGTCGATGTTATCAGGAACCTTACCTGCCACCACCAAGACGCTCTGATCATCGGTGTAAAAAGAGTTCTTGTACTCCAGCAGCTGATCGCGCGTCATCTTGTAGATACTCTCACGGTTACCGATGATAAAGCGACCCAAACTACTTTCTTTGTATGCTTCCTGCTCGAAAACATCATCAATATGGCGCGTCGGTGTGTCTTCATACATCTTCATCTCTTCCAAAATTACGCCACGCTCACGTTCGATTTCTTCTGCGGGAAACGTCGCATGATAGAGCATGTCAGACAAGATATCCGCGGCAAGCTCTGCCTTGTCAGCAGCAATCTTGATGTAGTACGCCGTCATGTCTTTTGCCGTGAAGGCATTGTACTCCGCTCCCACGGCGTCAAGCGCGCGCATGATATCACGGGCCTTAGGACGCTTTACCGTGCCTTTGAACATCAGGTGCTCGATAAAATGAGCAGCCCCCGAGAGCTCGTCAGTTTCCTGGCGGGATCCAACATGATACCCCTTCAAAAAGGTAATGGACTCAGCATCGCGCATCGGTACCACGATAACGCGCAAACCGTTTGACAGCGTGAGCTGTCGATATTCTTGATTCATAGGATATTTCTGAATTACTCCGTTAATTTTTCGCGCAGGTGTGCCGCAAGATCTGCAATTGCAATCCGCTCCTGCTGCATCGTGTCACGATGTCGCACGGTTACCTGTTGGTCGTTCATTGTGTCAAAGTCGACGGTCACACAATAGAGTGTACCGATCTCGTCCTGGCGTCGATACCGCTTTCCGATTGACTGCGTCTCATCATAGTCGACGCGGAAGTGGCGTGATAATTCATCACGCAACGGTTCGGCAATCAAGGTCAGCTCTTCTTTTTTAGAAAGAGGTAAGATCGCGATATGATATGGTGCAATCGTCGCATTAAATCGCAGCACAGTGCGAGATTCCCCATCTTCCAATGCCTCTTCATCGTACGCATCAATCAGCGCTGCGAGCGCCAAACGATCAACACCGACGGCCGGCTCAATCACGTGCGGAATAAACTTACGATTTGCCTCCTGATCAAACACCTCCAAACTTTCACCGGAAACCTTCTCATGCTGCGAAAGATCAAAGTCCGTGCGATATGCCAACCCCCACAACTCCTTAAACCCTCCAAATGGGTAGTTGTATTCGATATCAACGGTGCGCTTCGAATAGTGTGACAGTTTTTCTTTCTCATGTTCAAGGTCGCGCAGATTATCTGCAGACAATCCGATGGTGCCCGTCAAAAAGCGCATCATAGCATCATGCCATCCGTTAAAAAGCTCTTCCCAGTTAGATTTCTCCGGGTCAAAGAAGTATTCAATTTCTGCCTGTTCAAACTCAAGTGTGCGGTAGGTAAAGTTACCTGGCGTAATTTCATTGCGAAATGACTTCCCGATCTGTCCGATACCAAAAGGTAATTTTTTGCGTGTTGAATTGAGTACATTCTTGAAATTCACAAAAATTCCCTGAGCTGTTTCGGGGCGTAAGTAAATTGCATCCTGATCACCCTCAACAACACCGCGTGATGTCTTGAACATCAAATTGAAATTACGTGACGGTGTGAAATTCTTTTCACCACACTCTGGACAGGTAATCCCTTCATCGGCAATATACGAGTCAATTTTTTCCGACGGCCATCCTTCAACATTCATGCCTTTTTGATCTTCGATAATATGATCCGCACGATGTCGCGTCTTGCATGACTTACAATCAATGAGCGGATCAGAGAAATTACCGATATGCCCTGATGCCTCCCACACCTTGGGGTTCATAAAAATAGCAGCATCAAACCCCACCATATCAAAACGATCCGTGATGAAAAATTTCCACCAGGCATTTTTGATATTCATTTTGAGCTGCGCGCCTAATGGCCCGTAATCCCAAGTATTCGCAAGTCCTCCGTAAATCTCTGAACCTTGAAAAATAAACCCGCGCGCCTTCGCGAGATTAACGAGCGTCTCCATTGACTTGTGTTCGTTCTGCACCATACAGGTAATAATTAAAATAATCGTCCGTCCAGACGATTACTTATGCCAAAGAACCGTCTGGAACATATGTTCCAGATCCGGGACCCTGCTGCGTCGAGCTGAGCTCGAGAGCGGGGCGGTTCCACCCGGATTCCCAGCACAAGCTGGGCAACTTTGGTTTATATATATGTAGTTTCTGATATGCACCGGGGGTTCCACTCCCGTCAAGTACTCCTAGTATAGCACGCCCCCATACCCCGTCAAGGAGCGTGACATTATTGCAAACTGCCCAAAAAATCGGTGATGGGGATCTCCTCAGCATTCATCGGCAACTCAAAGATCTGATCATGAAGCGGCTGCGTCGCAATGTCAACAAACTCAACGCCAATCAACAGTGAGCCCTGCTCATCGTAACTCTGCATCTTCACCGGCAAGGCATGCTCCGTTGAAATCCAGAGCTTCTGAAGCTGACCGTCAATGGTACCTTCAACAATCACTGCATCATATCCATTGATTGTCTCATTTCCTGTAATTTCAAAATTTTCGCGGAGCATCGCATACAGTTGCTCAATCTGTTCGTGCTGGTTGGGTGCAATAGCCCCGCGCGCAAATGCAAGATCAACGTACGCATTGCGTGCCGGATAGTACAACGCCTCAATGCCGCGCTCTGGGTTAACAATAAAGACTGTCCCCTCGCCTTCAATTTCAAGGCGTGTCTTGGATTTTCCCTTTGCGTGAATGCGCATGCTCGGATATCCCGCAAGTTCATTATCAACAGACTCAGTGATCTGCATACGATAACTCACCGCATCAAGCTGCTGCCATTGCTCATAAATTGAATCAATGGTTACTTGTGGCGCGACATGTGTACACGCCGTTAATACCAGGAGGGCCGCTCCTGCGGCAAGAATTTTTTTCATGATCGTACTTTTTAAACGCGCATCAACTCAGCCTCTTTTTCTTCACGAGCTGCTTCAATTCGCTTATTAATATCCTGGATAAACTCATCAAGCTCGCCCAGATACTGATACTTGTCATCCTCTCCAATTTCTTTTGCTTTTTCGGAGCTGATAATTTTTTCTTTAATCTCATCACGAATTTTACGCACCGCGATGCGTGTTTCTTCGGTTTTTTTACCAAGGAGCTTAACCATTTCTTTGCGCGTCTCTTCAGTCAGCATCGGCACCTTGGCGAGAATCTTCTCTCCCAAATTAATGATCTCAAGCCCTAAGTGAGCAGCCTTGAGCGCAGCCTCAATATCCTTGATCACGCCCTTATCCCACGGCTGGATAGCAATGGTGCTGCTCTCAGGAACGCTGAGACTTGCCACGTTCTTAAGCATCTGTTTTGCGCCATAGGCGTCAACGGTCACCTCTTCTAACAATGATGTGTTCGCACGTCCGGTTCTGATTTTTGCAAGTTCGTCGCGCAAAAAATCAAACGCTTTCTCAACGTCGTCTCGGTATTCGTCAATAAAGATATTTGTCGCCATAGTACTCTTAATTATCTGCTTTACGTGTCCCTAGGTACACCACGTTACCATCTTTGAAATCGAAGGTCAACCAGGTTGGGCGTCGTGATGAGGGCAACTTAATCGTCTTCCAGTTAATACCCCCGTCAATCGTTTTGTACAGGGTAGTGTCAGTTGCGTACAAAATAACATTCGGATTAGTTGGATGTACCGCAAGCGACCAGATGTTTACCGCATCCGGCGGCGTAATCAATTCAAACGGGGTCCACGTTACGCCGCCGTCGGTTGTCTTGAGTAGGCCGTACACGCTCGCAATAATATAGGTGTTTTCCTGCGTGACGTCCTGTACAATCTTACGGACGCGCAATGAGCTGCGATACTCGCGCATTGCCTGCGCTAATGACTCCCAGTCCGCGCCTCCGTTGAGCGTCTTAACCAAGCCATTCCCCCAGGTTGCACCGTAGAGAATGCGAGAATCGTTCGCATCCATCAGCAACTCGACAAATTCTCCTTCGGTGCGGTAGACCGTGCGCCAGGTTTCACCGTAATCATTTGATTTTAAAATTTCCTTTGTGTTCAGTGCGTACAAAACATTTTGATTGAAATGATCCGTCAACACCGTCTTGAAATCATACCCCTCGCGCGTTTCGCTGAGCATTTCGCGCCAACCACGCCCACAATCCAGCGTTCGATAAATCTTTTTTGGCGTTGCGACGACCCACTTACATTTATCAAAGTAATCAATCGCCAAGCTGGTGATCCCCACATTTCCCAACACCTGATCCTGCTCCCAACTCAAACCACCATCATACGAGTACAGCAAGCCCGCCGCACCCGTCCCGATATAGACTGCGTTATGATCCTGAGGATCCAGCACAATAGGTCGCACATTTTCATTGACAAACGTGACGATAGCACCTTCAGTTGCCTTAACATTCACATTCTGAGTCCATGACTCGCCCTGACTAATACTTTTGAATAATCCGCCATCAGGTCCTGTCTGTTGCGAACCCGTGTGCGTACATCCGGCCAGCACCACGAGTGCTGCCGCTAAACCGAGGACCCGTACTGTGTGTTTCATACGTGTGCGACTATGTTTTCTAAAAATAATTGTTGATTGACATTATACGTACGCGCCTCCTGGAGCGCGATCAGTTGCTCGAGTGCCCAGATAATCCGATCAGGTGCACTGCGCGAAGCAAGCTGCTCAATGCGGTCACCCAGATGAAACAAAGTGATGCGATCCCTCTGGCGCTGCTGCACCAAAGCACAATCATGCACCACCAGCTCAAGTGCTTCTTGCAAGCGCCTTTCGTCTGCCGCCTCCTGGGCAAACGCAAAGCGTTGCGGCATCGAACCGCTCAATGCCTCTACGGCACTGAGTGCAGCTGCCTGTATTGTATCAAATTCTTCACGGTTACGTAAGTAACGCAGCAGCTGTCCGGGTAATCCGCGCGAGAGACGAACCACCGACTCAAGCTCATCACGTGAATATCCCTGGTCATTGTGCTCCTTGGCATACGCACGCAAGACATCCGCCTCAACCGGCTGCGCACGCAACACGACACAGCGGGATCGAATCGTTGGCAACAACTGTTCCTCATGCGTCGCGAGTAACACCAAGAGCGTCTTGGGGTGCGGTTCCTCCAAAAGCTTGAGGAGCGCATTTGAAGACGACTGATTCAGCAGATGTGCCTGGTCAATCACGACAAATTTATAATTGTTATGAAATGAGGTGAGTTGCAAGGCGCTATTGAGCTGTCGGATCTGCTCGACACTAATGACCTGCTTACCTTCCAGCGGCTCAATCCAGGTAAAATCAGCGTACGTCTGAGCATTTCCCCGCTCCACATCAATCTGCGGGCCATGCTCGCCGATAATCATATTAATAAAATACTGCGCAAGTTGCGCCTTGCCAACATGCTCGGGGCCCACCATGCAGTAGGCGTGCGCAAACGAGCGCTGCTCACACAGCGTCTCAAGATAGCGAAGCACCGCTTCATGTCCGATGACTGATTGTTTATGTTGTACGTTCATTGAGAAATGCGTCTATAGATCGCTTAAACTTGGGCTCGAGGTACAGCCCCGTTCCACCATGCCCGCCACGCTTAAATCCTTTGTAGCGCGCACCGACACGCTTGGCAAAAGCCTTTACCTCACGAGATCGTACCGACCGATCATCTTCGTTATGGAGTATTAATATTTTGCCACCCACATATCCATCATACTGATGTATCGGCTGAAAAAATCTCCCCGTTGCGAGCTTCTTCCAGTTACGCTTCGTGAGTCGATATCCTTCACCAAAGGCGTCACGGAAAAAACCATACAGCCAATCAAGTGGCTCATCGTGTGACGGCGCCGTCCAATCAACCACCGGCGCAATAGCAACGACCTTATCCACGCGCGCATCCTTAC
Organism: uncultured Gammaproteobacteria bacterium; assembly: GCA_964541715.1. Taxonomy (GTDB): domain Bacteria; phylum Patescibacteriota; class Patescibacteriia; order CAIXNZ01; family JADLGS01; genus CAYRMM01. Next base: position 17,665 of record CAZIQD010000008.1, on the reverse strand, counting down.
TTGCCAACAACACTGCCGCCCCGCCGAAACTACCCCCCAACAGTACTATCTCATCGGGCTTCATAGAAAAAGTCTGTGATCCCCACAATTCTGTAAATGACTTGTGTAGTCCGTCAATGACGTCAATAATGTCCTTGGTCGGATCCTCAGCCAAAAACTCACCGCCGCTCTCCCAGCTTCCCCGATACCGCGGAATAAAAACCCAAAAACCCTTGCTCGCCAACTCACGCGCAACTTCATGTTGCCTGGGATACCCAGGTGCTCCCGTCGCAACAATCACCACGCGCGTACGCTTGCGGACACGCAGCGGAGGTAAAAATTCACAGACGATATCACGGGCAAATCTTGTTCTGTAGAGATGCATAGAGATCACCTTAACAATTCAGTATGTGCATAGTACCACAGCGCACGCTACCTGTCAGCATGCTGTAGACGATCCAATAAGCGGGCAAGGAAGGGTTGTTTTTTCTTCAAAATCAACAGGCTCTCGCAATGCGGTGTTCGCGGGAAAAAGTTAAAGAGCTTGGCGTCGACAACCCTATATGCCGATTTGAGCGCAGCAAGGTCACGTGCCTGCGTGGCAATATTGCATGAGAGGTAGATCACCGTCTGGGGTTGTACCTCAAGCATGCGCTGTATAACATTCGTATGCAAGCCGGCGCGCGGCGGATCAACGATCAACAACTTGTCCGCGGTAATCTCATCAACAATCTTCTCGGCCGGTGTCGCTACTGCGCGATACGTTGCGGCGCATCCATTAAGCGTACTGTTTGACTGCGCGTACGAAATCGCCTCGCTGTTTTCATCTACCAGCAGCGCACTCCGCACCCGGTCACGCAACGGAATACCAATCGAGCCAACGCCGGCATAAAAATCAAGGATATCAGCGCCCTGCGGTACATGCGACTGCATCATCGTCAGAGCCTGCTCAAACACCGGCGGATTCACCTGAAAAAAGGATTGCAGACCATACTCAAGGCGCGTCCCCAACAACTCCTCGCGCAATGAGTCAACACCACCTCCCACGAGATAGCGTGTCGTCACCGCTGCCGGCGACTTGGGTGTCGAGTACATTATGTGTACACCAATAATACCATGAAGCGCCTGAAGCGCGGGTAGTAGCTGCGCCGCCTGCTCGTCAAAGGATTCATTGCGGACATATAAACCAATGAGCGACTCTCCCGCCTGGTTGGTGCGCACCACTAAATATTTCAAGTCCCAACGGCTTATGCGTTGCTTCACTAGCACTCCCAGCACATCCTGCGCCGCGTGCCACAGCTGTGGCAGCGCAATCGAGCAACTCGTTAATGGCTGTGGGAAGCGCGAACCACGGTTAAACAGCGACAAGCGAAGTTCTTTGCGACTATCTTCAAAAAAGCCAAATTCCATCTTATTGCGATACCCTAAGTGACGCTCATCACCCACCAGCTCGAGATCGGGCAACCGCACGCGTGCAATATGTTCAAATGTGTCGTGCGCAATCTGCTTTTTAAAATTAACTTCCGCCTCCATGGTCATCATCTGCCATGGCGCACTTGAAAGATAGTGGTCGTCAATCGGCTCAATACGATGTGGTGAGGCGTTCACAACCTCGACCGCAACTGCCTCAATAATCCCTTTGCGACGTTTGAGCTCACGTGCACGGACGACCTCGCCAGGGAGCGCATTCCACACAAACACCGTCTTACCATTATGGTGCGCTAATCCTTGGCCTCCGTGGACCATTTTTTCAATCGTGAGATTGTCGATATATCGTTCTTGTTTCATAGTTGTTTATGAGGTGAGATAGCGGCGGTCCTTAAGTGATTCGGGTAAGTAGTCCTGCGCCGCCTCTTCCTGCGTCTCATAATCAGGCGTATATTTATACTCCTTCCCGTATCCGAGCTCCTTCATGAGTTTTGTGGGGGCATTACGCAAATGCAACGGCACTCCTTCGTTGGGCAGCTCGTGAATATCACGGCGCACCTGGTTATAGCCGGCATATAGCTCATTACTCTTTTTTGATTGCGCCAGATATACCACCACCTGCGCCAAGTTGACTGCGCATTCCGGCATGCCGATATACTGACACGCCTGATACCCCGCAACCGCCTGTGGCAAGGCAAATGAGTTGGCGATACCCACATCCTCAGAAGCAAATCGAACCAAACGACGCGCGATATAGAGTGGATCAGCTCCTCCCTCAAGCATACGGCCCAGCCAGTACAACGCTGCATTGGCATCACCACCGCGCATACTCTTGTGCAGCGCCGAGATAACATTATAAAATTCCTCGCCACCTTTGTCGAATATAACATTGGAGCGCGCGACTGCGTCTTTCATCGCCTGCACATCAACGACGCGCACTCCCTGCTTGTCAGGCAAGGCCCCCGTTGATGCAAGCTCCAAGATATTCAACAATGCTCGCGCATCTCCTTGAGCGACATGCACGAGCAGCTCCAATGCCGCGTCCTCCAGGCTCACGCGCAACGCACCCAAACCACGCTGCTCATCAGCAAGCGCGCGGCTCACAATCTCGCGTAATTCTTCGATCCCCAGCATCTCAAGGACAAAGACGCGCGTACGGGAAAGCAACGCCGAATTCAGCGCAAAGCTGGGGTTTTCGGTCGTCGCCCCAATCAGCGTAATAGTTCCCTTTTCGACATGCGGCAAGAGCGCATCCTGCTGCGACTTGTTATACCGGTGAATTTCGTCAATAAACAAAATAGTCCGCGTGCCAAGTCGCTTCATCGCCTGCGCATCCTCCACAACGGCGCGAATCTCCTTCACCCCCGAATCAATCGCACTCAACTGTCGAAACTGTGCCTGCGTCGTAGCCGCGATAATACGCGCGAGCGTGGTCTTACCCGAACCCGGAGGACCCCAAAAAATCATGGACGGGATCGTGTCCTGTTCGATCATGCGACGCAATAATGATTGCTGACCAACAATATGCCCCTGCCCGACATACTCTTCGAGCGTAGCGGGACGCATCCGGTCTGCCAATGGCTGTGTCATGAGGGTATAGTACCATACCAAAAAGTGAGGTCAAACCTCACTTGTCAAGATTTCTTCTTTTTCATAGACGTCGCAGCAACCGTCCTTTCTGCCACAATTGGGGCACCGCGCATCAACACCACCGGCGAGGTAGCATGTACGCGGCGCACCACAAAAAGGACATGTCGTATATCGAATCTCACTCATTACGCTTTATAACACGAGCACTTCCCGACACCAAGCTTGGTGAGCGCAATCAGAACAAGCGCTACGGGCCAGACCAACGCATTAGTTTCGGAGCTGACAACGCCAAGCGCTGTCAAAAGAAATGAGAGTCCAATCACCCCAACGAGTACTGGGACAATCTTGTGGTGCATACAGCCGCAATGGCTGCAGTGATGACACGTTCCTGTCGTGTGTTCCATATCAAACGATTATGAATTATCTCTATTTTCATTATAAACCCCAACACATACGACACCCAAATAGTTATCAACAAGCACTTACTGTTCGTAGCGAGGCTTGAAATCAAGGGCAATCGAATTGATGCAGTATCGCTGCCCCGTCGTCTCTTGAGGTCCATCGGCAAACAGATGCCCCAAATGTCCGTCACACTGCTTACAGTACACCTCAGTGCGCTCCATACCGTACACAGTGTCAGGACGCGTCCCGATATTCTCCGCAATTTCAGGGCGGTCAAAACTTGGCCATCCGGTCCCCGAGTCAAACTTGGCATCCGAACTAAAGAGTGGTGCGCCACACGCTGCACAATGATACATCCCATCACCCTTGAAGTCCCAGTACTTGTTGCGAAACGCCGGCTCCGTACCGCATTCGCGCAGCACCTCATACTGCTCGGGCGAGAGGGTCTCTTTCCACTCCTTGTCTGTTTTTTCCATTGTCGTGTCTGTGTTATTTTCGTAATGCCTCGATAGGATCCAAGCGGGCCGCTTTTTGCGCAGGGATATATCCTGCAAGTAAGCCAACGCCAATGGACACCCCTAAAGCTATCACAAAGAAATGCACTTCAAAAATTGCTGGCCAGTCAAATCCCTGTGACTGCGCCCCAAACGCAACGCCATAAATAATACCTACTCCCAGTATAACACCCAACACACCTCCCACCAAGGTAATTGCCATTGATTCCAGCAAAAACTGGCGCCGAATTGCCTGTTGTGTCGCCCCTACCGCCTTGCGCAGCCCAATTTCTTCCGTACGCTCAGTCACCGACACAAACATGATATTCATAATACCCACCGAACCGACCAACAGCGACACCGATGCTATGAGCAAAAGAAGAATTGATGCGGCTCCGGTAACATCACCCAAAATCGCTAATCCTTCATCAAACGTAGTGACGGCAAAATCGTCTTTAATGGGATCGCTGATCTCGTGACGCTCTCTCATAATATCCTCAATCTGCACCTTGGTAAAATCAGCGATGCTGTTATCTGCTACTTGAGCAAATATAAAGGTTACGTGCGAAATACCGATCAACTTGCGCTGCACGGTACGAATCGGCACATAGAGCATATCGTCGGTGTCAAAAAAAAGATTTGCGCCCTTCTCATTGAGCACGCCAATCACCTCAAAATTCGTGCGGCCGATGCGAATACGCTTTCCGATCGGATTATCCTCGCCAAAAATTTTCCGCGCCTTAGTGGCCCCCAATACAACGACTTGCGTCAAGCTCCGATCCTCCGCATCAGTAAAAAATCTTCCCTGCACGATCTCATGCGGATCAATATCAATATATGCAGCATTGACGCCATACAAGAATGTGTTTTCATCGTACCCCTGGTAACTCACAACTTTTTGATCCAACACACCCGCGTAGTAGTCCGTCACATTATCCAACGCTTTAATCGCCTCAGCATCATCCAAGGTCAATGTGGTAATACTGACACCCTGTCCAATACCGGTAGCGTTTTCAGTGGAGGCCTGTGCGGTGCTAGGCACCTTTATCTCCACCTGGATATAATTTGTCCCAAATGCATTGAGTTCACTTTCTAGTAGATACTTAATACCCTCACCCGTTGAGAAGATAGCAAGCACCGTAGCAATACCAATCGTAATACCGACAACGGACAATAAGGTGCGTCCCTTATGGCGCAATAAGCTCGTCTGAGCAATGGTAAAGAGTGCTATCAAATTATTCATACCGTAGTGCTTCTATAGGATCTAATTGTGATGCTCGATATGCCGGATAGAGTCCAAACACAAGACCAATTGTTACCGAAAAGCCAACTGCAAGCATGATGGAAGTTGCGGTAACAACAAAATTCCAATCATACCCCAACTGCGCCACCACCAATGCAATCAACGCACTCACACCGACACCAAACGCGATACCAATAATACCACCAATAGTGGCAATGACCGTCGCCTCGATAAGAAATTGCACCACGATATCCTTGTCTTTGGCTCCCAGTGCTTTGCGCAAACCAATCTCACGCGTTCTCTCAGTAATGGCGACAAACATAATATTCATAATACCCACACCTCCAACCACGAGCGAGATGGCGGCAACCGCGCTTAAAAAATATCTAATAGCATCAGTAATAGTTGTTAAAATGCCAAGCGCCTGAGCAGTTGTACGTATAGTGAAGTCATCCGGATCAGAAGGCCGTAAGTTATGCTCTTCACGTAGCACCTGTCTAATATCCTCAATGGCCTCGTCCATACGCCGTTCATCAGCAATCTTGATACGAGCAAAGGTCAAGTAATCAATCCCCAGGAGGAGCTTTTGGGCGGTATCAAGGGGGATAAAAGCATAATCATCAACATTCTGAAACCCCGATGTTCCGCGACGCTCAAGGACCCCAATTACCGTAAAGAGCTGTTTGCCTATTTTAATACGCTTGCCAACTGCCTCCTCAAATGGAAATAGCTGATCGGCAAGATTAGGCCCCAAGACGACAACACGCCCCAGCGACTGCTGCTCCTGCAAGTCAAAAAAACGCCCCGCACTCACGTCAACATCCTCAACAGCACCGTACTCATGCGTTACTCCCAAAAATGTGGCATCAATCGCTTCTCCCTGATACTGCACGGTCTCAATACCCCGAACATAGCCACTCGCCGCTGCGATCAAGGTGACGCGATTCAGAGCACGCATCGCGTCCAGATCAGATTGCTTGAGTGATGAAACGGTAATACCCAATACCGCAACGGGCGGGCCGGTATCTTCTGATTTTCCCGGAAACACAACCACCAGATTCGATCCGATGCTGCGGACCTGATCCAAAATGAGATTTTGTGCGCTCCCGCCAACCGACAAGACGATAATAACTGAGGCAATACCAATGATAATTCCCAGCATCGTTAAAAAACTACGAGACTTATGAGCCCGTAGCGCCTGCAGAGCTGAAATAATCGTATGCTCAACCTTCATAGCTATTTTTGCAATTCACCGTTACGCGCAAATTTACGTTCGGTTACCTCAATATCACTTTCGATACGTCCATCCAAAATACGGATGATGCGTCGCGCATGCTCAGCAGTGTATTTTTCATGCGTCACCAAAATAATCGTCTTCCCTTGTTCATTGAGATCCTGCAAAATACTCATCACTTGCTGACCTGACTTTGAATCAAGGTTTCCTGTCGGTTCATCCGCAAAAATGATGTCGGGGTTATTGACAATCGCACGCGCCACCGCAACACGCTGACGCTCACCTCCTGAGAGCTGGTTTGAGAGGTTATTAATACGGTGCGTCAACCCAACCGCCTCAATCGCAGCGCGTACATCATCATCATTGATTTTTTTCGGGCTATACCAGAGCGGTAGCTTTACATTATCAAAAACCGATGTCTTGGGGAGTAAAAAAAATGATTGAAAGACAAATCCCACGTTTTCATTACGAATAGCAGCAAGTTCATCGTCGGTAAAGGTCTCAATATTTTCACCCTTAAAAAAATGTGATCCCGCAGTTGGTCGCTCAAGAAATCCCAAAATATGCATCAATGTCGACTTCCCCGACCCGGACGGCCCCATAATTGCGACAAACTCTCCCGCCTCAATCGTGATATCGACTCCATGCAATACTTTGGTGACCACCTCGTCATTGACGTACTGCTTGGTTATATTGTGCGCTTCGATCAAATGCATAGGTCTACAATTCACGCTCAAAGACAATCACTTCATCGCCTTGGGCAAGCCCCGAGGTAATCTCAATACGCCCTCCGTCACCACGTAGTCCTGTGGTCACCATAGCCCTCACAACACTGCCATCCGACATCAATATGCGCACATATCGACCAGCCTCATCAGAGAGAACAGCTCGCTGAGGAATCACTATCACGTTATCACGCTGATTGGTTGCAATATCAACATTTGCAGTCATGCCGTTTTTCACCTCATATGCAAGCGGGTCAAGTGAAAGAGTCACTTTATAGTACACCACATCCTGGATAATTGTTTCTGCGCGATCAATACTCATCACGGTGCCCTCAAACACCACATCATCACCGTATGCATCCAACGTGGTCAGCGCAGTATTGCCGAATGCAAGCTTTGCGATATCGGACTCAGAAATATCAACTTTCACTTCATAAACGCCTTCTCCCACGAGCGTCACAACAGGACGACCCGCAGCAACGGCCTCATTTGCCTTGACGGACACCTTGGCAATGTCCCCACTATATGGCGCAATAATTTGATAATCTTCCATTTGCGAACGAAGTGCGTCCAATGCAGCCTGCGCCTGCGTTACCTGTGCCTGCGCAACAGCAATCTCAGCATTGCTTGCCGAGGCACGCGCTAAGTCATACTGTGCTCGTGCAGTTTCAATAGCCGCCTGCGCCTGACTCAGCTGATAGTCATGCGTCGCAACAGCCTGCGCAATCTTAGCTTCAGCGGAATTAAGCGTCGCCTGGCGCGCATTGATCGTAATTGGTTGCTCGGTGCGCGCTGATGCATACGCCTGCTCCTTCACCGCAAGTTCCAACGAAACAGCGTCAACACTCGCCTGTTCTGCTTGTAAGGTATTGATGTCAGCACTTTGACGCGCCGAAGTATACACACCGATACGCAAGGTGCCTTCAACTGCCGCAATAGCATAACTCACCAGCTCTCCTGTGCGATCAAGTACTGCTTGCATTGCGTCCACCGCACCAGCAAGTGACTGTACTGATCCCGACGCCTGAGCAGTCACAAGCGCTGCTTGAGCAGCACTCACATCTACAGAAATTTCGTCAAGGATTGTTTCCGTGAAAAATTTTGCCGACTGATCATTCAATCCAAACCCTGAGCCAATTTCATTACTGTTGGTTACCTCATCCGTCGTCTGAATAGCCTGTCGTGCCGCATTGAGGCTCTTTTGAATACTCAAAAGCAGACTCTGGCGCGCGTTGGTCACGGCAAGCTCGGTGCTCACCAAGGCGTCGTCCAATGCTTTTTGCGCATTGCGTACCTCTACCGCATACGCGGCCTTTTCTGCTTCGAGCTTTGTGCGCAACGCATCATATTCGTTTTGGGCATTTTGATATGCCACAAACGAAACGCGCACTTCCGCATCACGAGCGCCCTCGACAACCCTCTGTAAATTTGCCTGTTGAGCCGCAACGGCTGCTTGCGCTTCGCGAATTCTATTGGTAAGTGCTGTGTTTTTGAGCGACGCCACTATCTGACCTTCTTCTACACTATCACCAACCGCAACCGTAATCTCAGCAACTTCACCACCAATGGCAAACGTCAGGTCAACCGATGTATCAACGGCAACTGCTCCAGTTGCAGAAACAGTCTGACGAATCGTACGAATCTCAGCGCGCTCCGTCACGTATTCAACGGTCGGTGCCGCCGGACGCACTGCCGCATATACAAAACCACCGATGAGCACAACGCCAATCGCCGTCAATATTTTATGAGCACGAATCCAAATAAGTATTTTTTTCATAGCCCTACCAGTATACCAAATCCAGAGGCAAAAGAATATATCGGGAACCGAAAAACCACCGTACACAGACCGTGGCTTTTGCAAGGGGAATTTTGTATGGTTTTAGAGAATCGAGCGCTTGTAGGCTTCGAGATTTTCCAGAGCGATACCGGTACCGCGGGCAACGCAGTAGAGCGCATCATCGGCAACATACGCCGGCACGCCAGTTGCACGAGAAATAAGCTGGTCGATGTTGCGCAAGAGTGACGAACCACCAGACATGATAATTCCTTTATCAATCACATCAGCGGCAAGCTCAGGCGGGGTTTGGTGCAATACTTCTTTCACTGCTTCGACAATCCCCTCCAGCTCATTGGTAATGGCGTCAACGACGTCATTGGTGTTGATCTTAATCGTCTTGGGCAAACCGGTTACCATATCGCGACCGCGAATTTCCATCACAATCGGATCATCCAGGTACAGCGCTGAGCCAATGGTAATCTTAATGTCTTCTGCCGTACGCTCACCAATCGCCAAATTAAAGCGACGGCGCGCATGCTCTAGGATAGCCGCATCAAACTTGTTACCCCCGATACGTACTGACTTCACCGCAACGATACCTCCCAGTGAGATAACGGCAATTTCTGAGGTACCACCACCAATATTGATGATCATGTTTCCTGATGGCGAACCAATCGGGATATTAGCACCAATTGCCGCAACCAACGGCTCTTTAATAATGTATGCGTTCTTCGCACCGGCAGCAATCGCAGCATCAATAACGGCACGACGCTCAGTCGAGGTAATACCTGCTGGCACTGAGAGCATGATTTCGGGGCGAAAGAGACGGATACCGCCCAACGCCTTGTTGATAAAGTAGCGCAACATGGCTTCCGTCGTCCGGTAATCAGCAATCACACCTTCTTTGAGCGGGCGCGTCGCAACAATCGTGTCGGGCGTGCGTCCCAACATTTCTTTTGCCTCGATACCGACCGCCATAATTTTCTTATCAATCACGGAGATAGCCACTACCGATGGTTCGTTAATCACAATACCCTTCTTGGGCAAGTGCACCAAGACATTCGTTGTCCCAAGGTCGATTCCGATTTTTTTACTGAAGATGCTCATGCGAGATTATGGTAAATGGTCGATGGTTAATAGTCTATGGTTGATGGCAGCATATTCACATCAAAGCCCCAATATAATCCAGGTGTCTTTCATAATTGCTGTTTCGTGGCGGTAGCCATCGTTAAACAAGCCTTCGATACTGCCCTGTGGGCTTGAGGTCCTTATACTTGTATCAAAATCCAGGTCAACGGTCAAATAGTGGCTCGTGCCCGGTTGCTTTTGATAGAGTAAGTTATATCGGCCTTCGGTAATCGCCTGCACCACTGACGGAGGCAGTTTATAAACGAAGGTGAGCTCCTGTGTTTCTCTCGGTTCAGTGGAGATGAACGCCCCAAAGACCGTCTTACTGTGCTCGTCAGAGACATCCACCTCACCGGGCAGGTTATCTGGATTTTTCGTCTTATCATTAAACATGGCGCCACGTGATTCCAGTAATTCTGCTCCGCGCGGCACATACACACGCGTATACGAACGCAGCCGCGTCGAGTTCCACGCAAATTCACCGGTATGCTCATGACGCACCGTCACCGTGGCGATATACTCGCCGCCACGTTGCTCAATCTGGTAATCGACATACCGCTTCATGAACTGGTCTGTCTTAAGACTTCCTAAGTTCGTGTCAACGACAAACAGATAATCAAGACTGTCGTTGCGGATCTCCCCCGCCCAACCGCGCTCAATGATCATATCCTGCAGCTCATCATTCGTTGAGTACAATAGTAACGCCTTTGACTGCATTGACTCCATCATGATTTGCGCAACATCAAGCAAGCGCGTATACGGCAATGAGGTAATACGCGCCGTAATCTGATCGGCAATACGACGGATAATATCTTTGCGCGACTGCTCATCGATATCAAGCTCACGGTATTCGTACGTCACACGGTAACTCAACTCGTCCTGAAAGTTTTCGTCAGTAAAGCGAATGCCGTCAACAACAACCGGTCCGGTAATCTTGAGGAGGTTCTCGATAATTTCCGGTGTCATGGCAAGCACCCCATCAAACGGCTCTGCCAAAAACCTTGATCTAAAATCTGCTTCTTTATTACTTGGATCGCGCATGAAAATTTGCTTTTCGATATCACGCGCGGCGACAATTTCTTGGTTGTAGAAATCAATAGCAAATCGTGCTGTGCTTGGAAAATCAGGATCCCAGTTGGCATCGCGTAACCCGAGCTGGCGCTGCTCAAGATACTTCTGCAGCGGCTCAGGCGACTGACGATTCACCACTTGCTGTGGCGTGAGCGTCTCAGAATCATCCTCAAACGCACGATCAAGATTATAAATGTTATCGGTAATCAACTGCTGAATCGAGCCGTTGCGCAACTTCAAAATACCGTACGTGCCGATAAAGCCTCCGGTCGGGCGTAGCTCATGGTTATTTTGCAGCAAGAAGAGGTAGGTCTTGGTCTCGTCAAAGCCCACGACTTCAGGCAAAATCTCAACCATCGGTACGGCCTGCTGCAGTAGGTCATCAACAATTGGCAAGTACTGCTGCGCATCTTGAATCACGCCGCGCAACGGGCTGACGAGCTTGCGGTCATCAATGACATCAATTGCGATACGTGCATTACTCACCTCCTGGCGGACCTGATCCAGTAATGGCTGAGCGGCAACTAATTTTTGAAGCATCTCGCGCTTCTTTGC
>CAZIQD010000008.1:0-5939 GCA_964541715.1 uncultured Gammaproteobacteria bacterium | reverse complement strand
GATCCAGTAATGGCTGAGCGGCAACTAATTTTTGAAGCATCTCGCGCTTCTTTGCATCTGAAATTTCAGAAAACGGCAATGACTCATTACGGATATCACGCGTTAACTCGTCACCGAGTAACACCAAATCACCACCTGACGCTGTCATATTGACCGCGGCAGCAAGTAGCGCATCAACGGCGCGCACCTGTCGCCCGACATAAGGAATCCAACGAATCAGCAGCAAGTTATGAAACTTATCCTCGACAATCGCCAATGAAGCATGTGCTTCGTCAACAAGCTGTGCACCACGCGCAAAGTCACGGTTAATGATGACATGCTGCGCCTCGAGCAACTGCGCCCGTGCTGCTATGCCATTATCATAAATCGCCTTAACGGTGGTGAAAAAAATTGCCGTATACAACACGATACACACAACGATGCCGCCGACAATGCGGCCTCCCCACTTCAGCACCGGTCGCCACCACTGACGCGCCGGGGCGCTCGCTTCACGAACTTGCCCGAAGTCAACAACTTCGGGTTCAGAAGGAATATGTAGGTTATGCCCCTTAGAGTGATCGTGCTCCATAGTCTTTGTTGTTCCAATATTTGAGTACGTATTTGAAATATGAGCTCAGGTGCCAGCGGACAAACTTATTGAGCTTCAAAAAGCCCCATGTCGAGGTCATTGATGCCTGCTCATGCAAATGATACATCACTGCGTCATGCTTGTACACGACCTGCTTGCCGTTCATCCAAAAGCGTCGGCACCATTCCATATCTTCGACATAAAAGAAAAAGCGGTCATCATACATACCGACGCGCTCCAAATCAGCACGGCGTACCGTCTGACACGCCCCCATCACCCAATCAACGGGGCGCGTTTCGTTGTGATCCCAGTCCATCATCAGATAGTTACGCAAAAACTCCTGCCCACGCTTGGTCTTGCCCAGTGGCGTGCGTCGATACACAATCGAACGGAAGGTCTGAAAGCGCATGCATGAATATTGCAAGGTATTATTACCATTGAGCAGCTTTGGTCCGACAAGACCAACGTCAGGATGGCTGCGCATATAGCTCACAACCGTGCTCACCGCGCCCGGCGTCACCGTAATATCAGGATTCATAATCATAATGTACTCACCCCGTGCCTCGCGCATACCGATATTATTCCCCGCCGCAAATCCCAAATTAGCACCACTCTGGATAAAGCGCACCTGCGGGTAGTGCTGCGCAAGCATTACCTCAACACCGTCATGTGAACCGTTATCAACAACAATAATCTCATACTGCAGGTCCGTTACTGTCGCAACGATATTTTTGATGCAGTACTTAATGAGATCTTTGGTCTTGTAGTTAAGGATGATAATTGAGAGATCCATAGTGATTAGTTAAACCATTGAAGAAGTTCTTGCGTGGTAGCACGTGCCTGTGCGCGCAGTGCTCCACGTTTGCGGCGCATGCGTGGCATGAGCCGCGCCATCAGGACGAGTCCTCGCAGCGTCTTGGGTTCACGGAAACACACATACAAGAACTTACCAACTTCATACACGATGACGAACGGCAGGTTGCGCAGCCAGATGCCGGCTGGCCAGTTTTTGTACATCACCAGCAGATGATTTTTGTACGAATGCATGTTGACCATGTCGTGTTTTTTCGAACGATAACGTGCCGCTTCACGCAAGGTCATACCTTTGGTTGATTGCGCGGTGCGATCATGCCACCCCACCGCAGTCGCAATCACACGCGCTGTCCACCCCATACGACGAAGTCGGTAGGCGCAGTCCACATCCTCTTTATATGAAAAGAAATCCTCATCGTAATACTCATCTTCAAAGCGAATGCTCTCAAGCGCCTGCTTGCGATAGATGGGCATCGTGCCGCTGACGCCAAAGACTTCTGCGTCATTTCGATGATCCGCCTGTTGCTCGCCGACATACTGCTCAATCACCTTACCCGAACGAAACACCTGCAATCCAAATGAATCAATGACTGTCGTCTTTGCCTCAGGTGCACCACCGGCAATCTCATCAAACTGCCACTTGAGAATAATACCTGAAACAACACCAAGCCGCTCGTCTGCCTCCAAGGCAGCAATACATCGCTCAAGATAACGCTCATCAAGCATCGTATCCTGATTGAGCACCATGTTGTATTTTGAATCAGACCAGTGAAAAATATGATTATGCCCTTTGGCAAATCCCACATTTTCTTTGTTGGCAATAATCCGCATGCGTCCCCCGAATAGCGACTCATGTTCGCGCACAATCGCCAACGTATTGTCGTGCGATCCGTTATCAAGGACGATCAAAGAAAAATCAGTAAACGTCTGCGCGAGCAATGCCTCTAGACAATAGCGCATGTAACGTTCTCCGTTCCACGTGACTAACCCGATCGTCAGTAATGGTTTGTCCATAAGCGTTATTAATCTTTGCGCACCTTGGGCGTCACAAAGAATCCCAAATATTTACCAAGACCCAAACGCGTCTGCGCATCAACGGCCGGCAGCGAGCCAAACAACACGACCGTTATAGGCAACATAATCCACTGCAAAAACATAACAATCCATGTATGTCGCGGCTTGTGCTTTGGCCGCGGCGGCAGCAAAAAGAGCGAAACAATACCGGACACCAAAATACCGCTCATACCCACATTCATCATCGTTTCCAAAACAAAGGGTGCATTTTGTGCAATAACGGTCGCCTTCACATCAGGACCAGCAACTGCCAATGGCAAGCGCCCCAAGATAAAAAGCAAGATCGGTGCCGTTGCCCATGAGTACATACCTTCTGTAATATTGAAAATATACTTGATACGCGTCGACGCCTTCATCGTCTGCTTGCGCTTGCGGAAGTTGTACACCATATATGGCATGTGCTCCACGCCCCACGCCCATCGTCGCTGCTGCTTGTAGAGATTTTTTACACCAATCCAAAACGTCTCACCTCCCACAGCGTCCATGGATACCGGCACAAACAACGGGATGACCTCATAGTCACCATCGTAGTGGATAAAGCACTGCAAAAAGATGCGCGAGTCATCCGTCACAATATCAGGTTGCCAAAAATTAACATCAACCAACGCCTTGTAGCTCATCGAGTGCGAGCTAAAGGTGTAGAGACGGTCAGGACGCATCAGCTCAGCAAGGAGCCAAAATACCGTCGAGAAGGCAACGATACGCATTGGCGCACTCGACTCCCAAATATTATTTGAATATAACGCAACCGGCTGATATGACGCGCGTGTCGGATTGGGATGCGTCATGTACTTGTAGGTCAGATGCGAAAAGTACTGAGGATGCACCACCGTGTCGGAGTCAAAGTACGACACAATTAATTTTTCGTAAGGAATGCCCAATTCATCGATAACCGGCTGTGACTGCACTCCCGACCAGTGCGCATTGGCACCCTTTCCTTTGATCTCCCCGACAATACCATCCGGGTGCAACGTCGTAAATAATTTCAAAAATGTGTCGCCAAACTCGGCGCGAATACGTGGCTCAACATCCTCATACACTTCACGCGCACGTTCCTCCCACGACATAACCACGATCATCTTGTCGTTTGGATAATCACACTCAGCAAGCCCCTTAACGGTATTATAAATAACTTCGTACGACTCAGAGTAGGTTGGGATAAAGACAACGTGATAATAATCTTCCCAGTCAGCAAACTCGCGTACCTCCTCCATCCAATCACGCTTAATCTCACGATGATAGCGAATCGAGGCGAGCGTGACATACAGAATAAAATAAAAAACACGCGTCACCCAGTACAGCGAGAAGACGATGATAAAATAAATCACCCACAACGGCTTGATGAACGACATAATAATAGAACCCAAAAATGTCGACCAAATCAGAATCGCCGGAATATACTCCAAGCGACGATAGCCTTTGCGGTCTTCCTCCGGTAAGTTTTGTATATGTGGTTGCATGCGTTATGCGATATCAAACGATGTCAGTGCAGTATCCAGCTCAACTGGTGTGACGGTCAGTGTCTCAATCTTGCCCAGTGACGAACCCTGCTTACAAAAATTAACAAATTGCGTGAGGGGCAGCTCCGGCCCCTGCGCGTGAACCAGCACACTACCATCTTTTTCGTTTTTGGCAAATCCGGCAATACCCAGCTCATCCGCAAATTGCTTGAGTGTAGCGCGCATAAATACGCCCTGCACCTTGCCAAACAGCCGAATTTCAAATGCTTTATCAGTACTCATAGTGCTTAAATATTAGCGTATTTTCGCCTCTTTGTAAATGAAACGGCCGCCTGTGGTGCAGGCAGCCGTTAACGAACACGTCTGTGTTCACGAATCGACCCGACCAGGGCCGACAAACAATGGTGGGATGTACGGTCCGGGACCGACAAAAAGCGGCTCTCGGTTGATCACCCCGCCAAATACAGGGCCTTCATCGCGCGGCAAGGTGAGCCGCTTGAGAAAATCAGGGGCAAACACGATGATCGGAGACTTCTCAAACACCATCACCAGCTGCACGGGCTCACGACGAGCGATGCGCTCGGCGATAGATGCGGGGCCGAATCGAGACTTTCGCTTGGAAAGCACGACGAGCGGCTGTTGTTCGATACGATAGAATGCGCCATCAGGAGCAAACTCACCGTTCCGAGTCAAACCGATGCATTCGGCAAACTCTGAGAGATTAAAGGGCAAAAGCAGTTGTTGCATCAGCAACCTCCTTAGTATGTGCAGTATACCATACTCCAACAAAAAACCGCAGACGGCATGCCTGCGGTTTGTATGTTAGTTATGAACAACAATGTCTTGAATAATCATGTCTTGTAATGGATGATCACGATCATCACTTTGCGCCTGCTCAATTGCGGTGACAACGTCCATTCCTTCGATGACGCGCCCGAAATTGGTGTGTAGGCCATCAAGCCACGGTGTCGCCGGTGCTGTCACGATGAAAAATTGAGAACCATTCGTGTTGGGGCCACGGTTTGCCATAGCTATCGACCCTTGAACAATCTTCTGGTCATTAATCTCATCAGCAAAGGTGTATCCCGGTCCTCCCGTGCCGTGTACCGCCCAGTTGTCAGGCTGCTCTTTCGTGAGTGGATCACCGGTCTGAATCATGAACTCAGGAATGACGCGGTGAAACAAGATGCCGTCATAAAAATCATTCTGTGCAAGCTCGATGAAGTTGCGGACCGTTGCCGGTGCCACATCATCAAAAAGTTCGATGCGAATATCACCCTGATTGGTGACAATGGTTACCTGCGTCCGTTCTTCATTTGCCATAGTTGTATTCAAACGTGCTAATTCTTCTTCAATCGAGCGAACCTGCTGCTGCGCCTGCTCGAGACGCGCCTCATCATTCCCCCCAAAGTTCAGTACTGTTTTTGATCCGTGTGTGCACCCCGCAAGCGCGAGAAGTGCGAGCGCACAGGCGCCCAGACGTACTCCGTATTTCATGATACTACTGCTTATTTCTTTTTCTTACTTTTGCTTTTTTTCTGCATCTCTTTTTTCACCTCTTTGGCATCGCCCACCAGCTTCACCATATCAACGGCAAACTTACCGACTGCTGATGCGTCAGACAAACGCTCACCGATCTTTTCAAACATGTTGCGCACCGCCTCAAACGCACCTTCGATCGTGCTCATGGCCTTGAAGACCTGGCGTAAAATCTTTGCCGTGTAAAAGAAAACAAACGCAAGTCCCATCAGCGCAGCAAACGCACCAATGGCAAGCGCCCAATTTAAAATGTCTTGTGAGGTTTCTAACATAGGAGCTGGTTAATGGTTTATGGTGAATGGTTTATGGGGGCTCAGGCTCATAGTTAATAATTCATTATTAATTATTAACCCGATTCTTCACCCCTGAGAGCTTCTCATATCATCTGAATCATCTTGTTACAGTATAGCACATGAGCGGTGTGGGTATCAAAAAAACTGAGCAGCTTTCGCTCCTCAGTTTTCTTTTTTTCTCTTATCCTTCAC
>CAZIQD010000007.1:20215-27497 GCA_964541715.1 uncultured Gammaproteobacteria bacterium | reverse complement strand
AGTATAACGCAAAATCATGAAGAATTACAGTACTTTGCAAATACCGTAATCCCCCCTTAAATTACATACATCCTCCGGGCGTTGATGGTGGTCTCATCGGCTACTTTTTCTTCTGAAATTCCCTTTAATGAGGCTACCGCGCGAGCGACATACGGTAGGTATGAGGGTTCATTACGCTTGCCTCGATATGGATCCGGTGCCAAATACGGGGCATCTGTTTCCAATATGATGTTTTCCAGCGGCACTGCACGCACAACATCTTGGAGCATCTGAGCATTTTTGAAGGTCACAATACCCGTTACGCCCACATTAAAGCCCATTTCAGCGAGTTGTAAGGCCTGCTCGACATTACCGCCAAAGCAGTGCACCACGCCGCGCTGCGCCCCCTCTTCCTTAAGAATACGGATAATATCATCATACACACCATACGGATCATCGGCCGCGCCGCGACCATGCACCACGACGGCGAGATTAAGCTCATTGGCAAGACGAATTGACTGACGAAACGGCTCTTCCTGTAAGGCAATCACCTCTTCCTTAGTTTTATCACCCAGTCGATAGACATCAAGCCCGGTCTCCCCAATCCCCACAACCTTTGATGAGCTTTGTGCGAGTTTTTTAAACGTATCATAATCAAATACCTGCTGCTTGGTGGTAAAAGAATATTCTTTGCCATTAATCTCATCTGACTCCGTAATATCATCAATGAGATGAATCGGATGAATCGCAATGGTCGCGTACACTCCCTCTTCGTACTGCTCCGCAATCTCAATCGCCTTGCGCGACGTACTTTCTTTCGTCCCCACATTCACCAACCACAAATCCTGCTCAAGACATTTCTTGATCAGCGCATCTTCTTCGCCCTCAAAGGCTTTCATATTTAAATGGGTATGAGTATCAATTAACATTGAAGGTAAAAGGTTAGAAGGTGAAAGGTTAGAAGGTGAAAAGTTAGAAGGTGAAAGGTTAGAAGGTGAAAGGTTATCTTTAATCTTCAATCTTTTCCGCCAAAGGCGGATCCGCCTCCGGCGGAAATCTTAATCTTCAATCTTCAACCTTCCCCTCCCCCCATCACCTTCTGCTCAAAAGCATCCCACCAGTCATCGAAGAGTTCGCTCAAAAAATCCTTTGACGCCCACTCGGCCTCATCGGAAATTTCATTGAGATATTCTTGTAACAAATCAAACGGCATCTAAAATCTCTCGTATACGTTTACAAGGTGTGTCTAAATTCCGATAATTGATCGGAGTTCTTTGAGCGCCTGCGGAAAGAGCGGCTGGAGGACGGCAGATGAGTTTAAAAACCATGGTGCCACCGTCGAGGTAGCAAAGGCATGCGTCATCCACGCTCCCAACTCATACCGTGATGCCACATACAGCAGCAACCCAATAACGAGCACTCCCTCAAAAAACCCGACCACCGCGCCCAAAATTTTATCAACCGAGCTCAAAAACGGCAACCGTGTGACAATTTGAAATGAGGTATCGAGCAGATGAAAGCCAAAGCCAACCAATCGTGACATGACCATGAAAATGACGGCAAAGCTGATGATATACACCCACTGCGAGTTACCAAAAATACCTGCGAGCCAGTTCCCCAGTGGAATATGGAGCCATCCACCAACAAAGGTTCCCACAACCGTCCCCACTAATGATCCGAGCGTATGGAAAAAGCCAAACCAGGCTCCAAACATCACGAAACCACCCAAGAGGACGAAGAGAATGACATCAAATAAGGTCATGGTAATCAAGTAGTAAGTAGTAAGAAATAAATGGTAAGTAGTAAGTTTTACACAATCTCACTTCCAACCTCTTAAGTATACCAAAAAAGTGGGGCTTATGCCTCTTTTTTGTCGATACGCGGAAAGAGGTAAACTCCTTGCGTTATCGTATTTCCCTCCGTAAGGCCTCCCCATGCTGTCAGAGCATCAAAACCAGCCTCTTTATACGCAGCAGGCTCATATCCTAAGATCTCAAACGTTTTGTCGGCGATATCAGGCATGTATGGCCAGATCATAAGCGCAATATGACGGACTGACTCAAGCACGGTATGCAAGGTGCGTTGTGCGTCAGCGAGATCGGTCTTAGCGCGCTCCCATGGCTTGTGCTCCTCAAGATACTGATTGGCCTGATCAATGCATTCACGCGCAACCTTGAGCGCGTCATCAATACGATACGCTGCCATTGCCGCGTGGTATGACTCCCATGCCTGTGTCATGTCTAAAGCGTTATCAATCTCGCCTTGCGGCACAACACCATCGGCATACTTGTTGGTCATCGCGGCAACGCGTGCCACCAAATTACCAAAGCCGCCGGCCAAGTGCGCATTGTACATATCATCAAAACGATCGCGCGCAATATCGCCATCAGTTCCAAAACCAAACTGCGAGACGAGTAAGTAACGCGTCGCGTCAGCTCCGTATGCATCAACAAGCTCATTGGGATCAATGACATTTCCTAGCGTCTTTGACATCTTCTGCCCGTCAATCGTGAAGTATCCGTGCGTGTAAATCGTCTGCGGTACCGCAACGCCAATTGCTGACAAGAGTGCCGGCCAAATCACTGAGTGGAACTTAATAATATCTTTACTCATCAAATGACACTGCGCCGGCCAAAATTTCGCATACAACTCACCGTCAATGCCACCCAGTGCAGAAATGTAATTCATCAGTGCCTCAACCCAGACATACACCGTCTGCTGCTTGTCCCATGGCAACTCAATACCCCACTCAACGCTCTGGCGAGAAATCGCAAGGTCTTCGAGCCCCTGATCAAGCAATCCGAGTATTTCATTTTTGCGCGATGCAGGCTCAATCGTATACACACCGTCCTCAAGCAACTGTTTGAGATGCTGCGTGAAGTCAGAGAGGCGGAAAAACCAATTCATCTCCGTCATGAGTTGCGGCTTTTTGAGGTGATCAGGGCACAGTCCTTGCGCATCAAGATCTGATTCTTTTTTATACCCTTCACAACCCACGCAATACAGTCCTTCATATTCACCTTCGTAGAGCGCTGGATTCCCTAACGGCGTCGTTGCCGCCTTAAGACGATTCAAAAGATCCACAACCACCGTGATATGGCGCTCTTGCGTCGTGCGGATAAAGTCATTATTGGAAATCGAGAGGCGATCCCATGTCATGGCAAACGCAGCTGACATCTCATCCGCAAAGGCTTGCGGCTCTTTGTCTTCAGCACATGCCTTTTCAGCGATTTTTGCGCCATGTTCATCCGTCCCGGTGAGGAAGTAGACTGCGTCAGCTCCCAACTTCATACGCCAATAGCGCGCCAAAATATCTGCTGATACGGTGGTATAGGCATGCCCAATATGTGGCGTACCGTTGATATAGTAAATAGGAGTGGTGATGTAAAAAGTTTTCATATCGTAATCTATATTAATGGGCGAGGATAACAAACTCTCCTTTGGTCGACGTCGCGTTCAGTTGCGCGATAACGTCGGATACTGTACCACGGTAGATGCTTTCGTGCAACTTGGTTAATTCACGTCCGATGACAAGCTTTTTGTCAGGATTCAGGACTTCAATCGCCTCAAGTGTTTTCATGATCCGATGCGTTGACTCAAAGAAAATAACGGGGGTCTGAGATGCTACCACCTCACCGATAAAGGTCTGGCGGCCTTTTTTGTGCGGTACAAAGCCACGATACTCAAAGCGCTCCATGGCAATACCTGCGACTGAGATAAGCGCCGTCAGTGCTGATGCTCCCGGAATCGGGACAATCTGCACCTCCAACCCCGCGTCAAGCACATCTGCAATTAATTTGCCTCCTGGATCATTCACGCCCGGCGTCCCCGCATCACTGACAAGCGCGAGTGACTTCCCCTCCTTGAGCATCTCAAGAATGGGAGCGGAGTTCGAATGATGGTGAAACGACCGCATCGACGTTGTAATCTCGTACGCATTGAGCAATGTGCGCGTGACGCGCGTATCCTCGGCAATAACAAGATCAACCTCGCGCAACACATCCAGCGCGCGAAGCGTGATATCTTTCAAATTACCGATCGGCGTCGCGACCAGATACAGCATTCCCATGAGATTTCGGCTTCAGTTACATTATTGTTGACATTCCATTCCTTGGCACATCTCGCAGTCGCCGCATTGCTCTGACGGACAGTCAGCGCAGACGCAGACATCGGTGCGACACCCAAGGCATTGGCACTGTGCGTTTGAACACATAGTATGTCTTTTTTAATTATTTTTGCAACTTTACTTCACTGGGCATCTTTCTCCCCTTCACTGCGGCGATAATGTTCTGTGCGGCAAGAATTGCCATCCGTTCACGCGCCTCAACCGTCGCCGAGGCGATGTGCGGCGTCATAATGATGTTGTCCAACTTCTTGAGCTCATAGGTGTCATGCGGGTTGCAGTCAATCTTGGGTTCACATTCATAGACGTCAATCGCCGCACCCGCAATATCACCGCGCACCAGTGCCTTATTAAGCGCAATTTCGTCAACGACAGGGCCACGCGAGGTGTTAATAAGGTGAGCACTCTTTTTCATGGCCTTCAACTCAGAGGGGCCTATCAAATGGTAGGTTGATTTGAGCAAGGGCACATGCAATGAGACAAAGTCAGACTCCTTGAGGAGTTTTTTAAACGGCATGTACGTCGCCTTGTAACGTTTTTCAAACGCCTTGTTGCGCTTAACGTCATAGTAGGCAATCTTGAGACCAAACCCGTCAGCAGCGCGATGCGCCAGTCCGGAACCGATGTTCCCCAACCCGACAATACCCAGCGTCTTGTTACTCAATGAGTTACCAATCATCAGCAACGGATCCCAGGTTTTGTACTTGCCCTGCTTCGTGTACTCATCCGCCTGCAAAATCTTGCGCGACAAAGCCATCACCAAGGTCATCGCCATCTCGGCAACCGCCTCATTCACCTCTTCGCATGGCGTATTACCAACTTTCACCTTGCGCTGCTGCGCTGCCGCAACATCAATATTATCAAAACCGACGGCAAAATTAGAAACTACTTTGAGCTGCGGTCCTGCTGCATCCATCATCTCACCGTCGATGCGCTCCGTCAACAATGACAAAATCGCCGTACATCCCCGCACCTTCGTTAACAATTCTTTACGCGTGATCTTGGTGTCAGACAGTTTAAACTGCTCAACGCGAAAGCCAGCATCGCGCAACATCTTCGATGCAATAGGCGGAAGATCTCGTGTGATGAAAACTTTTGGTTTAATGGAGGCCATATCCGTTAATCTTATTAATCATATATTTAAACGGGATGAGCATCAGTGCCCACGGTACAATTTGCACGACCAGCGCCATCATCACGACCGGGTCTTTAATGAATTCAGAGGCGATGAACAACGACAAGACAAAATTCATATACGTCACGCTCACGGCTACCGTCACACGATCAGCATGCGGCAACCAAGGTGTCAGATAGTACCCAGCGACATGCAACAGAATATAAAAAACAATCATCACCAGTAGCACCCACGCAGAACTCTGCAATGCCTCAAGGATATAATCAGCCTGCGGAGCAACCAACACCGCAATGAGACCGCCCAGGAGTAGTAGTGAAATCGGCTTGAACGTATACATCGACCGAGAAACCTGCACGTGAAAAAATCGTTTCGTGATGAGGGCGACAACAAAAGGCACGACCAAAATATTCACCAGCTTCAAAAACATCTCAAGTAAACTCAACTCAACTTGAGCACCTATCAAGACGGCGAGCACCAATGGAATCGTGATCGGTGCCAATAATGAGGTCGTGATAGTCAGAATTAATGAGAGCTCCATATTCCCCTTCACCACCTCCGTGAGTAACGGTGTCGTCAGTCCTGCCGGCATGGCGGCGAGCAACATCAACGCAACCGCCAACTGTGGCACCACGAGCAAGGCAATGACGTACGTCAGTGCAGGGAGCACGATAAGCATGAAAAGATTCACCACAATCAATGACTTCCAGGCACCGGCTGCTTTACGCAACGCTTCAAAATCAATCTTGAGCGCGCTCAAAAAGAAGATAATCTGCAAAAAAACCGTCCCCAGATACGCATACGCTGCCAACTCGTCGGCAAACAAAAGACCCGCAAGCAATGAGATGACTGCTATGAAGATATATGATTGAACCAGTAGAGCGAAATACCTTTTCATAACTCTGTGATATGTAATGTCTTGAGCCGTGCTGCCGAAGGCATGCCACCAAGTAAGCCATGCTTAGCGCCCATTTCAGACACGACACCATCAGCATTGAACGTCCCTACTTTTGCTGCCGTCTTCCAATCTTTTGTTGTTAGATACGCCGCCAAAAATCCTGAACCAAACGCATCACCTGCCCCGGTTGTATTTACTGGCGCCGTTCCCGTCGATGGCACGAAGTATGACTTTCCCTCAACGCGCACATACGCACCCGCCTTACCATCGGTAATCAAAACAATTGAGACATACTTCCCCAGTGCCTCAAGATTGCGCTGCAGATCAGCTGATCCCGTAAGCACCTCAGCCTCTTCACGGTTAACCGACAACACTTCAGTGGCGCGGAGCAATGGACGCAAAACCACAAGCCCTTTTTTAATTTCAGCACCCCCCGGATTCCAAAAAACCTTTGTCCTGTTTTTTTGCGCAATTGCAAATACACGCTTCACAAAACTGAGATTACCCTTAGCACTCGTCAGATAAAACCATTTCGCTTTCATTGCATCTTCATGTAGATCCCTTGCATCAAACGCCGCTGATGCGCCACGATACACCATAATCGAACGCTCGCCGTTTGCATACAGCAAAATCGTTGAATAACCCGTCCCTAACTTTGGGTCTGTAATAATCGTGCGAGTTTGCACGCCACGCTTTTTAAGATCAGCAATAATCTCATCCCCTGACAAATCCTTACCCACGCGCGTAGAGCAGCCGCAACTCACACCAAACGCACGTAAGGTCGCTGCCGCATTGGTGGCACCTCCGCCGGTATCATAAAAAATATCTTTGACTTCAAACTTACCTCCTTTGGCAAAGCACATGCCCTCACCGGTATCGAATTTTTTGTTTTTCACCAAATCATAGCCTTCTGGAATCAGGAAGACATCTTTGACGGCAGATCCAATGGTAATAACGGTAGGCATGGGAATAGTTTTCAGTTGATAGTTAGCAGTTTTCAGTTGAGAGTTGAGATTTGTTAGGCTTTGTTTTTTGAGCCAAGCACGATGATGCGCTCCAATGCAACTTCGCGCATATACTCACGCGCTTTGCCGAGAATTTCACGCGGATCATACGCTTGTGGCTTGGTTGCAATTACCTCACGCACACC